>JBBSKR010000051.1:0-20713 GCA_038256135.1 Flavobacteriales bacterium
ATACATTTAATTTAAAACGTCAATCTCATTATCCATAAATCATGAAAAGAAAACTACTCTTAATCTTATTTTACCTTCGTTGTGTTTATCACCCGTTCGCAAGAGGATGCTGCCATTGAAATCGAAAAGTATGAACAAAAACTTGATGCCATTGATAAGCAGTCCATCAAGACAAACTATTTGTTGAACAAGGGCTTTATGATGTCCGGTTTTTTGGATGATTTTTTCGCTTATGAAAACCATGATGAAGATGCATTTACAGAAATCAATCCTCAAAAGTTCAAGCTGCTCTATAAGGGAATGAGAAAATCAGATTTGAAAAACAGAAAAAGACTACCCCAATTTAGTTTTAAGAACCTAAAGGCTCAATATGCCGATAGGCCGAACGTAGTGCCTATTGGGGTTATACAGACAAGGGGGGAGTATCTGGATTCATTGCAGATCGAGGACAACATCCAGAAGGCAAGAAATAATATTGCAATCGATGCCGATTATGCAAAGTACTTCGTTTTCAATGCAGGTGTACTTTCGAAAAAAGTTTACTCTGGCAATATCACTTTCGAAGTGGTCCCCGAACTTTTTCAGATTCAAAACCCTAAAAGTATCAAATCAATGAGTATCGACTTTTCCGACGGAAATGGCTTTAGGCCCTTGGATAGTCTAAGCAATTTCAAAGTGCGTTATGAAAGCATCGGGGAAAAGGTTGTGGCCGTGCAGTTCAAACAGGGCAAAAAAAGCTTTACGAGCTACAGTAGAATTAAGGTGGTCACATTGGATGACGAAGAACCGGACATGGTCCTGTTCCCCGAGACGGGCGAGGTCAAAGCAGTAAAGCCGCCATCTCAAGTGGTAAGACGGGGACCATTGGCCAAAGCGCACGATCTTCCTCTTCCACAGGTGGCAGTGCAACGGTACACTTGGGCTGTGATGTGGTTTTTGACCAACCGGTAATCGTTATCGAAGGCTTTGACCCCATTAACGAGAACAGCAGCGCAAACTTACGTGCCAATTATACCACCAGCGGTGTAGAACGTATCTTTAGGGCCAATGGGCATGATATGGTCTATTTTAATTTTCAAAATGGAGGTGCCGATATCATACAAAATGCTACGGTGGTAAGGAACCTGATCGAACAGGTCAACCGCGAAAAGGTAGGCAGTGAAAAAATCATAGTCATTGGGGAAAGTATGGGCGGCCTTGTCGCACGACTGGCCATTAGGGGTATGGAGCAATCTAACCGTACCCACGACATTAGCCATTATATCAGTTTTGATGCCCCGCATAAAGGCGCGAACCTTCCGTTAGGATTACAGACCTTGGTGGATGACCTTGATGATCAAAACGTTCGAAATGCCTTAGGTTTCGGACAGGAGGAAATCGACGAACTTTTAGATCAGATAAATTCACAGGCCGCCAAACAAATGCTATTGCAATATAGGAGTACTAATCCAAACTCGGCATTCAACACGCTTCAGAACGAGCTCAACAGGGTAGGTTTTCCTAGCCAAGGTGGGATACGGAACATAGCGATTGTAAACGGAGCCGTGGACGGAAGCACTGGAGGCTCTGGCAGAGTTACCCTGCCTGCCCAAAGGATACTGGATATAGAGGACTCCTTCGACACATATTTTGCCCCGGTAAGAATATTCGCGAATGTTACGACCCACGGTTTCAACAGCAGGTCTCAGGTCTCAAGGTTGAGGGTAAGTGTGCTAAGGGTTCCTATTACTGACAGGGACAGGTTCTTCAACTTCGGACCTTTGAACTATGACCTTGCTTCGGGTGGCCTGGTAGAGGAAGATTTGGTAGTTGCAGGCCTTGACGATGTGGCCGAATTAAGATTTGCAGGCGATGGTTTCCAGAATTTTGCGTTTGTACCCCTATTTAGCGGCCTGGCGTCCACTAGGGCCACTACGGGCCAAGCGGAACTGAACCGATTCGAGGCATATTTAAGGGCGAGGGGACAGGTTCCTTTCAACCGGGTTTATGGTAATAATACAAATTCTCAACATATTGATGCAATATCAATTGCTAATCAATTGCGTTTAATGTTGACCAACGAATTTGGACTGGACATAACGACGACAGCCTGTAATCAGACCCCCATCACCACTATAAGACCTCCCAGCCCCAGAATAAACGGCACCTATTTCTATACCTGCCAAAATAGTGGTGGGGACGTGACCTTACGAGTAGACAATAACCCCGACTTTCTGGGCAACGTATACTCCCATAGCTGGAGTGTAAGCGGCCCAAGGTCGATGAGCGGTACAGGGGATACCTTTAGGATGTCTTCGACCTTACCGGCAGGGGTATATACCGTTGCGGTAACACGAAATTTTTCCTCGGCCACGATCAATGATCTGCCGTTGGCATCACGCAATAGGGTCGGTACTTCTGGAAGTTCAAGGGCCTTTTCCGTCTTGACCACGAGCAATAGTATTTGCGCTAACGGTGGTGGTCCCGGGCCCGGGCCGGGGGGCGGAATACCCTTGACGGCGAATCTTGGGGATTTCGAGATCGATGATGTGAGCGAAGTGGGTATTTGGCCCAACCCGTCCAGCGATATCATAAACGTTTCCTATAAGGTTGACGAAAAAAGTGAGATTTTGGTATCTTTAATGGCAATAAACAACGTTTATAATGACATAATCTCATTAGGTGCCGAATCACGTGAACCCGGTGAGTATACAGATGGGTTCGATGTTGGCCATGTTGCCGAAGGGGTTTATGTGCTAGTTGTAGATATTAACGGGATACAGACCAGAAAAAAGGTAATTATTAAAAAATAGTAGTATGAGATATATAATTTTATATTCCTCTTTGATGTTATTCCTCCTTTTATTGAGCTGTAATTCTGATGATGATGGTGGTAAGGTTCGACCAGTCATTACCTCATTCTCGGGCACAATATTGTACGATCCAAGTATGGAACCAGTAACCAATGGGGTACTGTTTATTGGAGGAAGGAAATCGGGTCTTTTCGGGGGCACAGCCGTCGAAGGCGCAATTGTAAACATAGATGACGGAAACTTCGATGTAACTATTGAGAGCATCGAGGAAGTTAGTCGTTTTGGTATGGCAATAGATATTTTACAAGATGAATTCATAATAAATACTTTCGTGGCCGGGAGTGACCCGCCATTGAAATGTTTGCCCGGGGATTGCGACCGTTTTCTGCCGGGACAGAATTATGAACTTATAATTTTGGTTCCCTGTGACCCAGATGATTGTGTTCAGTTTCCTCCGCCCAATTGACAGCATCTAATGTTTTTTAAAAAGGGGGCGTATCCTATGGTTTTCGCCCCTTTCTTTTTTTACTGGTTAGCTAAAAATAATGTTGGTGCAAAGCTCTTTGAAACTCCAATAATTAAAGAATCATTGGCATTAAGATAAGTTTATTTCAGGCCATCACCGAAAATCAAGAATCTAATTCCTATCAATGTGAGGCATAGAGTTCTATTAGAATCCGTCCTATTATAATTTTTTTAGGGCTTGATGAAAATTTGAATTTAAGGCCTAGGAAGCGGCCATTTTATTGAACGTTCTAAACTAAGCATCAAATTTAGCAGAAGAGTGTCCCTTTCTTGGTCTCGTTTAGTATTGTCGTTAATAAACCTTTTATGAGACGCTCGTTGACACAAAAAACCTTGTACAGGCTCTAACCAATATTCAGATTCAAATCAGGAATCAAACTGGCAGCCTCCTTCATTTTTTCATCTATAATCTTGGTATAGATTTCGGTTGTTCGCATTTCGCGATGTCCTAATCGTTTTGAAACCGTATAAATATCGGCTCCATTTTCAAGTAATAAAACGGCATTCGTATGCCTAGCACTATGGAAAGTAATATGTTTAGTAATTCCTGCTTTCATACACCATCTGAGAATCTCGGTATTATAAACAGCACCATATTTAAGGCCTCTAAATACTCGGTCGCTTTCATTCGCTCTTTTACCTAAAAGCTTTCGAGACTGCACTGAAACATATAGATATTCTAGTCCATCGGTTTTTTTCTGTCTGAAGATAATTCGAGACCCAGTATCTTCATCCCGTACTTCTGACCATCTTAATTTATCTATATCACTCCAGCGTAAACCCGTAAGACAACTGAAAATAAATGCGTTCTTTAGCATAGGATACTTACATTCCGCTTGCGTCAATGCCTGTAGTTCGGAATAGGTAAGGTATTCTCTCGTAGATTCTCCTTGCTCAAAACCTTTGACTGAGCGCAGTACATTTTCTTCCAAATAGTTTTCAGTATAGGCTTCACGTAGAGCAGCTTTGAATTTATTGAAGTAAGTATACTTTGAATTTTGGGATAAGGGAATACCACTCTTGGTTTTGGCCTTGGTGTTCAGATATCTCTTAAACCCTTTGACAAAATCGATATCAATATCTTTAAGCTGTTTATGGGATGGACAATACTTTTCGATATGTTTTTGTGCTGCATCCCAATTTCCATAATTCGCTTTGGTTTCGAAGCGGTCTTCTTTAAGCTGCTCGTAATAGTCCATAAAAGTAACCTGTCCCTTCTTATCGTTCTTAATTTTATACTTCCCTTGGATGTATTCTGCCTTTCTAATTGCAAGTATATTTTCTGCCAATTGAAGTGTTTCTTTATTCTTCCTTTTTTCCTCGGCATTTTTCGGATTGTCAAAAACATACTGTTTTAGATATTCAAATTTTCTAAGGTGTTTTTTAATTCCGTTTTTATCAATCCGGTATCCATTATAGAATTCGAGAAACAAACTCGACTTACCGCTTTTTAATTTTTTCTGCTTTAGATTAATTTTCATAATTACTAGTTTCGAGGTGTAATTTTTACACCTTTTCAATAAAATATTTTATCGAGGTGTAATAAAGGTGTAATAAATGTATGAAAATAGGAGATTAAGAGAAAGAGAAAATAAAATTATTTTTCAACAACTTACTGATATACAGTTAAATGAAACCAAATGAAACCATATAAGACCAAATTAAATACTTATTTATTTTCCGATGCAGAAATTAGCAAATATGTTTCCCAGTAGTTCATCCGTAGTAATTTCCCCCGTTATCTCACCAAAGTAATATAAAGCCCGTCTGACATCCAATGAGAGCAAATCCCCACTGAGTTCTTCATCAAGTCCTTGCTGTACCTTTTTAATTTCAGCCAACGCATTTAACAGGGAATCATAATGCCTGCTGTTGGTCACAATGGTTTCGTTGTTTCTTAGTTTGCCGGTTTCCACAAAACTTAAGAGTAAATTTTCTAGTTGGTCCACGCCCATTTTTTGCTTTGCCGATAGTAAAACAGCATTCGGGAAATGTGTATTTAATTCTTGAATATTATTTTCTGTTAGGGTATCCATTTTGTTGATAACGGTGATGACCGATTTTTCCTTAAACCTTTCTGTAATCTTATCCAAGGCTGTTTTTGATTCAACTACTTTTTGAGAGCTCGTAGATAGCTCATCTCCACTAATGAGATATAAAATGACTTGTGCTTTATCCGCCTTTTCAAAGGTTCTTTGAATCCCTAGTCCTTCAATAATATCGACGGTTTCCCGTATTCCTGCCGTATCTATAAACCGAAAACCAATACCTCCAATGACAATTTCATCCTCAATGGTATCTCTAGTTGTTCCGGCAATGTCTGAGACCAGGGCCTTATCCTCGTTCAAGAGCACATTGAGCAAGGTTGATTTGCCTACATTGGGTTCCCCTATGATAGCCACAGGAACTCCTGTTTTTATTACATTTCCTAAGGAGAACGAATCGATGAGTTTCTTTAGCACTTCCTCCAACTCATTTAAAAGTTTTCTAAATTCGTCCCTATTTGCAAATTCAACATCTTCCTCTGAGAAATCCAATTCCAATTCTATAAGCGAAGCAAAATTTAATAGTTGTTGTCGTAGCTCTTTAATTTTATTACTAAAACCTCCACGCATTTGTTGAATGGCCACCTGATGATTGGAGGCATTATCGCTGGCGATTAAATCTGCTACTGCCTCAGCCTGACTTAAATCCATTTTTCCGTTCAAGAACGCACGCATTGTAAATTCTCCAGGAGTGGCCATTCGGCAACCATTTCGTAAAAAAAGTTGTATGATTTCTTGCTGAATGTATTGGGAACCGTGGCATGAAATTTCAATGACATCCTCTCCCGTATAGGAATTCGGATTTTTAAAAACGGACACCAAAACTTGATCTAGGCTTTTGTTGCCTTCCTTGATAAAGCCCAAATGAAGGGTATGACTTTTTTGGTCATCAAGCTTTTTGCCTGATACCGATTCAAAATGTTTGGAAGTTATGGTAATTGCATTTGTTCCAGATAGTCTGATAACGGCAATAGCCCCGGCGCCCGATGGGGTTGCTAATGCTATTATCGTATCATTTAGAATCATGGTAAAAATTTCCAGCAAAAGTAGGCAAAACAGAAAGATTTACATTGGCCACCCATACCTTAAATTAACGTTAAGACCAATATGAATGAACGGCTAAAATGTATACCTTCGATGTATGAAGAATATAAAAAAAGATAGTACTATAGCCTTAGGCGTATTTTATGCCTTTGTATTTTTTTTCGGAGCTACCGCATTCTCCTTCGCTCAGGAAAGTGAAGTTGAAACTGATTCTATTGTAATGGTGCAACAAGCGGAGAAGGAAGTAAAAGAAATGCAAGAAAAAATAGAACAGGCCGAAAAGGATGTGAAAAAGGCTCAAAAAGAAGCTAAGAAAGCTGAAAAAGCCCAGAAAAAATTGGAAAAAGAGGCTAAAAAACTGGAGAATTTAAAGGAAGACGTTACTGATAAAAAGAAAGATATTGCAAAAGGCGAACGCAAAATCAATAAGCTTCAAGAAGACATGGAACTTGATAAAATAAAGGGAAAACTTTCACCTAACGATATTGATAAAATCAATAAAAAAATAGAAAAGGAAAAATTGAGCGTTGTCAAGGATAGCAAGAAATTGCGCAATTTGGAGCGGAAGCTTCAGAAGAGCTAAGTGTGTGTGTTGCTCACTATATATCAAAAGTCCCGTTAGCCTTACGGCAACGGGATTTTCAATTTTCAGATAATTTCTGAAGCCATTACTGTAACATTTCTATGTGTAATTCGTCTTACTAGTAGAACACCCAAAAGTAGCAAAGAAATGGAAATCATCAATCAAAACAGAACACTCGAAGCTAATAATCAATTATTGGTTTTGACACATCTTTCTCAGTTATTAACGTATGTTACCGGTTTTGGCGGACTCATAGTCCCATTGGTTATTTGGATTACTTCAAAGGATAGAATAGCCGAAATGGATGAACACGGTAAGGCAATAGTCAATTTTCAGTTGAGCATGTTGCTCTTCACGATTTTGAGTATTCCTGCGATTTTATTACTTGGGTTGGGCATATTGAGTTTAATTTTTATTGGAATCATTGCATTCGTACTTCCAATAGTCAACGCAGTAAAAGCCAGTAATGGCGAATCACCGAATTATTTTATGACCATACGCTTTATAGGATAGATAGATTAAGTTGAAAATAAAAATTACACAAAAAAAAATCCTGAACCATATCCGTTCAGGATTTTTAATTTTGTCTAGCGTCTAGCGTCTAGCGTCTAGTTATTCAACATGACGGGCATGACCAACATCGTAACATATTCTCCTTCATCCAAACCATCGGTAGGGGTGAGGATTCCCGCACGGTTCGGCAAGCTCATTTCCAAAGAAATTTCATCAGAATTCAAATTGTTCAACATCTCCGTTAGGAATCTGGAGTTAAATCCTATTTGCATATCATCACCTTGGTACGAACAGGTTAAACGTTCTTCGGCCTTATTTGAGTAATCAATATCTTCCGCAGAGATGTTCAATTCTGCGCCGGCTATTTTCAATCGTATCTGATGGGTCGTTTTATTTGAGAAAATAGAAACCCTTCGTACAGAACTTAAAAACTGATTTCTTGGAATGGTCAGTTTATTCGGATTTTCCTTTGGTATGACAGCTTCATAGTTAGGATATTTGCCATCAATTAATCTACAGATCAATTCTGTTTCGTCGAAGCTAAATTTTGCGTTACTGTCATTGTACTCTATTAACACATCCGATTCACTACCTGCCAAGATTCCTTTTAAAAGGGTCAATGGCTTTTTGGGCATAATAAATTCCGCTACTTGGGTCGCAGTTACATCTGTTCTTTGGTATTTTACCAATTTATGGGCATCGGTTGCGACAAAGGTTAGATTCTCAGGAGAGAATTGAAAGAATACACCACTCATTACCGGTCTTAAATCATCATTACCGGCCGCAAAAATGGTCTTGTTAATGGCCGTTGCCAAAATATCTCCCAATAGTGTCGTAGAACTAGGACTTGAAAGTTCGACTGCTTTTGGGAACTCGGCCCCATCTGCATATGCCAACGCATATTTTCCGTGATTCGAACTAATTTCCACTGTATGGTTATCCTCCACGACAAAGGTGAGCGGTTGTTCCGGAAATGTCTTTAAAGTTTCTAATAACAACCTTGCTGGTACTGCTATTGTACCTTCATTATCTGAATCTACCTTAATGACGGAACTCATTGTAGTTTCAAGGTCAGATGCAGATACGGTTAATTTGTCTTTTTGTAAATCAAATAGAAAATTATCCAATATGGGCAAGGTGTTACTGTTATTGATAACACCTCCTAGAATTTGAAGTTGTTTAAGCAAATAGGTACTTGAAACTATAAATTTCATTCTTTGATTTTTATTGATAGAATTCTTAAATTTTAATAAGAATAATCGATTTAAACTCCTTTTTACTAGTAGTTTTCATTATCGACAAAGATATTTTAATTGGTCTTTTTAAGGAAACAAACTTATTAACAGTTTAAATAGGCTTGAGGTGCAGCACACCTATTGGTTTTGTTACAGAGAGCCCGTAAACAAAGTTGCATAAAAATAGTTATTAACTTTTGGGTTTAGCGTTCCATTATACCATTTGCCCGCTAACTTTAGGCCACCCAAGCTATGATTTATTGAAAATCGACGATAATCGTATCCCTATAATCCAATCCCAATAGGGTAGAAGCACCACCAACGGTATTGAGGTTACTTTTGAAAATGGCCAATTCAATATAGTCCGAAGAATTGAAAATGGCCAATAGGTCACCGGCGCCTTTACGTTGGTTTTTATCCAGTGTATAATCTATAAAATCGTTATACGCTTTATATATTTTTTTTATTTTATGGTTTCTTACCAAAAGCTCGAAATCACGACCGTTTCTATAGGCCTCAAAAAGATTTTTACGAATATTGGTAATGACATTTCCATAGTTGTCAATGTATATGACACTTCCAACGATTTTTTTGCCATCTTCCGCAATCCTTGGGGAGAATTCCCTTAAATCCTTTAATTCATTTAAAGGCTTACCTACAATTTCTAGGGTACCGCCACGCGCTATATGGCAGGCTACTTGTACAAAGACATTGAGTACTGGAAACGAATTTGCAATAGAATCCGGCAGGTTGATTTCCACCACCTTTTCTGGGGTCATTTCAGAAGTAATAAGCCCAATAACGCCCGTATTTGCACTTATAAAAAAATGTCCGTTGATCAGTGCTGCCACATGCTTATTTTCTGGGGTAGCTTCAGAATCAACACCTACAATGTGGATAGTGCCTTTAGGGAAGCTTTTATAGGTGTTTTCTAAAATGTAGGCACACTCCTGTATGTTGAAAGGAATAATGTCATGTGAAATATCAACAATTTTAGCGTCGGGCAATTCACTATAGATAGAGCCTTTTAATACGGCTACGAAGTGATCTTTAAGTCCAAAATCTGTAGTTAGGGTGATGATTGCCATGCAGCAATGTTGATATGTTTTTGATTAGTCAAACTTAAAATTTGCTTAAATTTGATACACAAAACTAAACAAAAAATCAGCCATGCGAAATTAATCTTCGCTATCTATAAATCTTTATAAATCCCACTGTTTGAACGAAATTATTTTAGAACTTACCGAAATCAGTCCAAGGGAATTTTTTGGACAACAGAATGAAAATATAGAATTATTAAAAAAGCACTTTCCAAAGCTCAAAATTGTTGCCAGGGGCAATAAGATTAAGGTGTATGGCGACGAAGAGCTTTTAGAGGAATTTGAGAAGCGATTTGATATGCTCACCGAACATTTTATAAAATATAATAAGTTGGATGAAAATAGTATTGAACGCGTTTTGACGAGTTCTGATGGCGATGACCTAAAATCATCTGCAAATAGCGGCGAAACGTTATTGCATGGGGTTAGTGGACGACTGATAAAAGCCCAAACGGCTAATCAAAGAAGGTTGGTCGACGCTTCAAAAAAGAACGATATGGTTTTTGCCGTTGGGCCTGCTGGTACCGGTAAGACCTACACAGGGGTAGCTTTAGCGGTAAAGGCACTAAAGGAAAAGCAGGTAAAGAAAATAATCTTGACCAGACCTGCAGTGGAAGCGGGCGAGAACTTAGGCTTTTTACCTGGTGACCTTAAAGAAAAGCTTGATCCCTATATGCAGCCGCTTTATGATGCCTTGCGGGATATGATACCTACTGAAAAGTTGGCACATTATATTGAGAACGGCACTATACAGATAGCTCCTATGGCCTTTATGCGCGGTAGAACCTTGGACAATGCTTTCGTGATTCTTGACGAGGCACAGAATACGACCCACGCCCAAATGAAAATGTTCCTGACCCGTATGGGAAAGAATGCCAAATTTTTAATTACCGGAGATCCAGGTCAAATAGATTTGCCAAGAAGAACCATTTCCGGACTCAAGGAGGCTTTATTAATCTTACAAAATGTTGATGGGATTGAAGTGATTTATTTGGATGATAAGGACATAATTCGCCATAAACTGGTGAAAAAGGTCATCGATGCCTATAAGACTATTGAACATCATAATTAAAAAGTCCCATGTCCAATAATACGATTTACGAAACCAATTTTAAGTTTCCAGGTCAGAAGAATGTGTACAAGGGAAAGGTCAGGGCTGTGTATACCTTGGAGAATGACATGTTGGTGATGATTGCGACAGATAGATTATCTGCATTTGATGTAGTTATGCCAAAAGGAATACCTTATAAAGGTCAGATCTTGAACCAAATTGCGACAAAGATGATGGCCTCAACGGAAGATATCGTGCCCAATTGGTTGACCGCTACTCCAGATCCAAATGTTGCGGTAGGGGTTGCCTGTGAACCATTTAAGGTGGAAATGGTCATACGAGGATATTTATCCGGTCATGCATCGAGAGAATATAAAGCAGGAAAACGAATGCTGTCCGGAGTTGAAATGCCAGATGGCATGAAGGAAAACGACAAATTCCCTAAAGCAATTATTACACCGGCAACCAAAGCTGAAATGGGGAATCATGATGAGGATATTTCTAAAGAGGATATTTTAAAAAAGGGGATTATTTCTGCAGACGATTATGCACTGCTAGAGCAATATACCCACGCACTTTTTGAAAGAGGATCCGAAATCGCTGCGGAAAGGGGATTGATTTTAGTTGATACCAAGTACGAGTTCGGGAAAACAAAGGAGGGAAAAATAGTGTTGATCGATGAAATCCATACCCCTGATTCCTCACGTTATTTTTATAAAGATGGTTACCAGCAGCGGCAAGATAATAATGAAACCCAAAAGCAATTATCCAAAGAGTTTGTGCGGCAATGGTTGATTGCGAATAATTTTCAAGGCCTTGAAGGCCAAACTGTTCCTGAAATGACGGATGCTTATATCGAGTCTGTTTCCGAACGGTATATAGAACTCTACGAGAATATTACGGGAGAACCCTTTGTAAAGGCAGATACAGCCCACATACACGACCGGATACAACAAAATGTCATTAATTACTTGGCTAGCCAATAAGGGTTATCGGGTCAATGTTTTTAGCGAGAAATTTTTCTTTTCTTTTAGGCGGGAAATTATTTTTAAAAAAGCTACCGCGGTAATGTAGGCATCCCCGAGTGCAGTGTGCCTATCTTTTTTTGAGATTGAATATTTTTCGGCAAGCTCATCTAGGGTATAGTTCGTTTTGGGCTGAATCAGATAAGATTTAATTAGGGTTTTTCTATATAATATCCCTGTGTCTAAAACTGTATTCTTCAATTTTGGGAGTCCGTTTCTTTGTAGTGCACTGTTCAACATACCCATATCAAAACCGGCGTGATGGGCGACAATTACGGAGTTCCCCAAATATTCCAGAAACTGTTCCAACGCTACTATTTCGCTTACACATTCCCGTGAACCATCCTTCAAAAGTCCATGTACGGGTACACTTTCCTTATTGAATTTATCTTGTTGCAGATAGACGTTATAAACCTCCTGAACAGAAATTGTATCTCTTTTTACCTTTAAAGCTCCAATGGATAATATTCGATCTTCCTCAAAACTAAAACCGGTGGTTTCCGTATCCAACACAACAAAAATAAGTTCGTTAAAATTTTTGGTGTGTTTTTCCTTGAATAAACTGACATACGTTTTCCAAAATTCAGGAAAATCATTTGATGATTTCTTGAATAGTCCCATTATCCTAGAATAGTGGTGACCTTAAAACGAAGCGTTATCAATTCCTGAATTTCTTTTATGGCTTGGAACGTCCGTTTGAGTTTCATTTTTTCTTGTTTGGTCAACTTTTCAAGCTCAATAAACCTGCCGGAATCGTGGTGCAACAAACCTTGTCTTGTCCTAAATTTCAATAAGGCCTTCGTTGCATAGGAACAGGACAGGTAAAGTTCATGATTGTTCGGTTCTAATTCCGCCAATTTTTCATACCGCTCCCAGGTATTACTAATTCCTTTGACCGAATGCGATAAAATCAAAACTCGGGCTGCATCTATCAAAGGCCTTAAAGCCCTGCTTTTGAGGTCAAAAAAATCTTTATGTTGCCCATCCTGTTCCACCAAAAACTGTCTAAAGAAGCCGGTGGGGGACGGACTCTGCAGCGCACCATTGGCCAAGTGTACCAAAAATATGGGGTATTTTTCAACAGATCTGAAAATATGGTCGGACATTTTGTCCAACAACTCCCGCTCTCCAAAGGCCAAACTATAATCAAAAAAAATGGAGGACATCAGCACTTGGTTAGGACCAGGATTTGTAATCCAATAGGATAATTTATTTTTCCATTCCTGTAAGCTCAAACACCATTTAGGATTGGAGGCCATCATTTCTGCCGGGCAATATTCATATCCTATTTTATTCAATCCCACCGTAATCTTTTTCGATAGCTTCAAAAAATAGCTTGTGGTCTTGGGTAATTCTGCTTCGGGAACGTCTTCAAAAACAAGGGCATTGTCCTGATCTGTATGTAATAATTGTTCACTTCTACCTTGACTGCCCAATGCCAACCAGGCAAATTTGGCCGGAGGTGGAGCCTTCATTTTTGATAAAGAAATGGTAACTACTTGTTTGATGCAGGTATCGTTAAGCTCAGAAATGATCTTAGAGATTAACCCTAGGGGAATATTCTGTTCTAAATAACTATTTAAAAGCATCATTATGCTTTTTCGGAGCTCTTTTATTTTTTTTATTTTTTGAGTACGTTTTATGGCTTTGACCAGTACTGCAGGATTGTCCCCTAAAGAGACCATAACGTCATGTTTAGACAAAATACCCAAAGCTTTTGTATTGGGCGTGCCATCTTCCGTTATTACCAAATGGCTGATATTACTTTTCATCATGGCCATTTGGGCCTGGGTAATGGTGAGCTTTTTAGGATAGGTAATAACAGGGGAGGTCATAATGGATTTGACCGTGGCCGTTATGGGTTGCTTCCCTGAAATAACTTTGTTCCTTAAATCTTTATCCGTAATAATACCGATCGCCAAACCATCTTTACAAACCAACACGGAACCGATATGTTTTTTGGTCATCAATTCGGCCGCTTTTTGAATGGTTGTTCTAGGAGAACAGGAAATCAACTTTTTGGAGTAGCTGGCAAGTTGTAGGTCTGGTATCTTAATTTCTTTTTTTGAATCTGTCTCTCCCTCAAGTCCGTATAACTGGCCCTTTTGATTTTTTGAATACGGATTTCGGGTATTTGATGCAAAACTTTCCAATAAAAATACGGAGACCTCTTCGTTTTGCTTGGCAATAGGTCTAAAGATCTCTATTGGGATTCCATATAGAATACATTCTTCATGAGCCCTAGCCTCCAGTTTGTAATTTTCGTTTGCTATGAGCGGGCGAAGGCCAAAGATATCACCTTCGTCACAATAGTCGATAATGGTATTGGAAGTAGGATTTCTAAGGGTTATGGCACCTTTATGGACTAAATAAAAATGGGTATGGGGATGCTCGTCGACCTCAAAAATGACACTGTTTTTTTCTTTATAGGTGATGAGGACCTGTTCCGATAATTGATGAAGCGATTTGGTATCAAGAACATTAAAGGGCGGAAAATTTTTAATAAAATCTGCAACCCTTTCTGAAATAAGATTTTTCATAAAATAAAGTTAGCGGAAATATTTTCAATATAGAACCTAGCCTGAAGTTTACCAAATCAAATTAAATGTTCATTACAGGAAAGATTTTAGCAATCACTCAGAAAAACCCCAACCGCCAAACCACCTTCTGAGGTCTCTTTGTATTTCGAACTCATATCCTTGGCTGTTTCCCACATGGTCTGCACCACCTTGTCCAAAGGCACTTTTGCAGCAGCGGGATCCGAGCCGAGAGCAAGCTCTGCAGCGTTTATGGCTTTTATGGCACCCATTGAATTTCGTTCTATACATGGTATCTGTACCAATCCTGCGATGGGGTCACAAGTGAGTCCCAAGTGATGTTCCATTGCAATTTCGGCCGCCATTAGAACCTGTTCGGGAGTTCCACCCAGCAATTCGGTGAGTGCTCCTGCGGCCATGGCCGATGAGACCCCTATTTCTGCTTGGCAACCACCCATAGCAGCTGAAATGGTCGCACCCTTCTTGAAAATACTTCCGATTTCCCCTGCCACCAAAAGGAACTGTTTTATATGCTCAAAATTACCCGCATGGTTTTCAATAATCATGTAGTACATCAATACAGCCGGAATTACCCCAGCACTGCCATTGGTTGGTGCAGTAACCACACGACCTAAAGCGGCGTTCACTTCATTAACGCTAAGTGCAAAACAGCTGACCCATTGCAGAATTTGTCTAAATTTTACTTCGGTTTGCCTTAAGGTCTGTAGCCACTCCTCGGGGTTAGCGTAGGGGAGTTCACTTTTCAGATTTTCATGCATTTCAAAGGCCCGTCGTTTTACTTGAAGTCCACCGGGCAATATCCCTTCCGTATGGCAACCTGTATAAACAGATTCCAACATGGTATTCCATATTCTTTGTAACTCGTGGTCTATTTCTTCATCAGAACGTAATGATTGTTCGTTCCTCAAAACGATCTCGGAAATGTTTAATCCTTCCTGCTTGCAGTACGCGAGTAGTTCGGTTCCTTTTTGGATTGGATAAGGAAATTTATTGAACATGTCTACTATACGTTTTGCGTTTTTACGTTCTTCGGTTACTACAAATCCGCCCCCAATTGAATAATAGGTTTGTGATTTTTGCTTCCCTGAATGTAGAATCGCATTGAATTTTAATCCATTGGCATGAAAAGGCAGAAATTTTTTATGAAAGACCAAGTGCTCTTTGGGAACAAAAGTAATGTTGTGTTCCCCGCCTAAAAGCAAGGCGTTTTCTTTAGTAATCGTATCTATAAGTGGATGGATATCGGATATAGGGATGTATTCTGGATCAGCACCGGACAAACCTAACATGATTGCATAATCTGTAGCATGTCCTTTTCCCGTCAAGGACAAGGAACCATACATATGCACATGAACTTCTTTTACATTTTCAAGTTCATTAATAGATTTAAGGTATCCTATCCATCGTTCAGCTGCTCGCCACGGACCAAGGGTGTGGGAGCTTGAAGGGCCTACCCCAATTTTAAGCATATCAAAAACACTAATACTTTCTCTTTCCAATCTAAATTGCTTTATAGTAGCTAAGGTACAATGTTTCGCAAATGTATTCCTAACTAAAATTGGCATATTTATATAATAATAACGTGTAATAATGACATCCTGTCAGTTTTTGTTACTTGGCATATTGTTTGTCCTTTAGTAAACGATTATAAAATAAAGCACTTAATTTAAAAGATATAAAATGAGTAAGATTATTGGAATAGATTTGGGTACTACCAACTCCTGTGTTTCCGTAATGGAAGGTAATGAACCGGTGGTAATTCCAAATGCAGAAGGAAAAAGAACAACCCCGTCGGTCATTGCATTTGTTGATGGTGGAGAAATTAAGGTAGGCGACCCTGCCAAAAGGCAAGCGGTAACCAACCCTACCAAAACCATTTATTCCATTAAAAGGTTTATGGGGAATAAGTACTCAGAGTCTCAAAAGGAAGCTGAAAGAGTACCTTATAAAGTGGTAAAAGGGGATAATGACACCCCTAGGGTAGATATTGACGGACGATTATATACACCACAAGAATTGTCTGCCATGATTCTTCAAAAAATGAAGAAGACCGCAGAAGATTATTTGGGTCAGGAAGTAACGCGTGCAGTAATTACTGTACCTGCCTACTTTAACGATGCACAGCGGCAGGCTACCAAAGAGGCTGGTGAAATCGCCGGTTTAACTGTGGAACGAATTATCAATGAGCCGACAGCTGCTTCTTTGGCCTATGGTATGGACAAAAAAGATACCGATCAAAAAATAGTAGTATTTGACTTTGGTGGTGGTACACATGATGTTTCCATTTTAGAGTTGGGTGATGGTGTCTTTGAAGTTTTATCTACAGATGGCGATACGCACTTGGGTGGTGATGATGTAGATCAAAAAATAATTGATTGGTTGGCAGAGGAGTTTAAGGCTGAAGAGAGTATGGATCTTAGAAAAGATGCCATGGCTTTACAGCGTTTACGTGAAGCTGCGGAAAAGGCTAAAATTGAATTATCTTCATCCTCACAGACAGAGATTAACTTGCCTTATGTTACGGCAACCGCTTCAGGTCCAAAACACTTGGTGCGAACGTTGACACGTTCTAAATTCGAACAATTGATTGCCGACTTGGTAAAAAGAACCATAGCGCCATGCGAGAAAGCATTGAAAGCTGCAGGCCTATCCAAGAGTGATATTGATGAGATTATATTAGTTGGTGGGTCAACAAGAATTCCAGCGGTACAGGAGGCAGTTGAGAAATTCTTTGGAAAGAAACCATCTAAAGGGGTGAACCCAGATGAAGTTGTTGCCATAGGTGCAGCCATACAGGGTGGTGTTTTGACAGGTGATGTGAAGGATGTATTGTTATTGGATGTTACTCCATTATCCTTAGGTATTGAAACTATGGGCAGTGTAATGACCAAGTTAATAGAATCCAACACAACGATACCAACAAAAAAATCACAGGTATTTTCAACAGCGGCGGACAATCAGCCTTCGGTAGAAATTCATGTGCTACAAGGGGAAAGACCAATGGCCAGTGATAACAAGACCATAGGTAGATTCCATTTAGATGGGATACCACCTGCAAAAAGGGGAACCCCGCAAATAGAGGTTACCTTTGATATTGATGCCAATGGTATTATTAAAGTATCTGCTACGGATAAAGCCACGAATAAGACGCAGGATATTCGAATCGAAGCTTCCTCTGGTTTGACCGAAGAGGAAATCAAGAAAATGAAGGCCGATGCAGAGGCTAATGCAGAAACCGATAAAAAAGCTAAGGAAACTGCCGATAAGTTGAACGAGGCAGATGGTATGATTTTCCAGACTGAAAAGCAGTTGGAAGAATTTGGTGATAAATTATCTGATGATAAGAAAAAACCAGTTGAAGATGCTTTGGCAGAATTGAAAGCAGCCTATGACAGTAAGGATCTTGCACTTATATCTCCTGCTTTGGATAAAATTAACGAAGCCTGGAAAGTAGCATCTGAAGAAATGTACAAGGCACAAGCTGATGGCCAACAAGGTGGTGAAGCTCCAGAAGGAGACGCTACTGCAGAGGGAGCAGCTCCACAAGGCGATAATGTAGAAGACGTAGACTTCGAAGAGGTCAAGTAGCCTGTACTGAGCGCAGTCGAAGGGTAGATTTTAAGAAGGTGAATAAAATAACCTTTTGTTGTTATATATAAGGGGACGGTAATTACCGCCCCCTTTTACTTTTACCCCATAATATTTTGTGCCTTATATTAATAGAGTAATTTTGCGAAATGATTGGAAAATATATGCAATCCTTTTT
Source organism: Flavobacteriales bacterium (assembly GCA_038256135.1). GTDB lineage: Bacteria > Bacteroidota > Bacteroidia > Flavobacteriales > Flavobacteriaceae > Maribacter. The sequence continues at coordinate 18,238 of JBBSKR010000051.1, forward strand.
GGTTAGTTTCTTAGCATTTGTGCCTTTAACGCAAGGGCAAGAAATTCAAACATTTACCTTGGCCGATTTTGATTTGAAAAACCAAGTGAAATTTTGCTTGGTAAGTACTGATTATGGAAAAGAAGAATATGATTTCAATAGGAAAGGCTTTCTTACAAAATCTGTGACAAGATATAGCAACACGGACTATGATGTAGTGTATTATAAATATTTGGATGGGGAGTTGGCCGAGAAACGGTCAGAATCATACCGTAATAACACCTTTGACCCAAGTACATCTATAGCCCATTTTTATCAAATCGATTCCACCGAAAATCTTAAAATACAGGAGCGTATATTTTCATATGACAAGGAATTTCTCGATGAATATGTTTACGAGTATGATGAATCTGGAGACTTAGCGAGTATACGTAGAACCAATAATGACGGTACGGATATCACGCAGGTTGAACATAAAAAATATAACGGAGAATATACGGTGACTTATATATTGAACGGTGTTCCATTAAAATCTGTTCGGACCTCGACTCTGAAGCATAAAAATAAACCAACCCAGAAAATAGTCTTGACAAAAGAATTTTTGAAGGGACAAGCCAACTATGCGTTTGAAGAGGTGTTTAGTATGGATGGTAAATTGATGGCTCAGCAAGCGTTTGAATATAACGCTCAAGCAGAAAAATTAGAACCGACCGTTATAACTTCGTACGTTTATGATGAGAAGGGCATGTTAATCGCTGAGGTTGCCAAATCTGGCGACGAAACAAGTAAAAAGGAGTATTTGTACCAGTATGATATGGCAGAAGGGGGTAATTGGATCAAGCAAATTGTGACTCCAGACAATGCCTATACTACTAGAAAAATCACATATTATAATGTTGAACCGAAGCTTGAAAAGTAGTCTTTGAATTTTATATTTTTTACGTCATGCCATTCTTCTTTCAATAATCCGTAACAACAGGTATTTCTCTTAAAACCGTCAAGCAAGTAGACGTCTTTTCTCAAGACGCCCTCTAGCCTACATCCTAATTTTTCAACGGCCTTTCTAGATACGACATTTCGTTCATCTATTCGAAATTCTACTTTTTCAAATTTCATTGGTCCAAAAGCATATTCCAACATCAAGTATTTCATCTGGCTATTTAGGCCAGTACCCTGAAATTCTCTTCCTATCCAAGTGGAACCAATATGTAGCACTTTATTTTTTTGGTTGATATTCATGTATCTAGTACTACCCGCATATCTTTTTTGAAGCTTATCATAAATAATTAAGGGAATGCTCGTACCCATGTACCACTGTTGAACGGCAATTTCCACATACTCCCTTAAACTTTCTGGGGTTGCAATGTTTGATGGGGAATATTGAACCAACTTATCTTGTGCGGCAATTGGAATTAGTTTTTCATAATTTTCAAGAGTTAATACGCTTAATAAAACAATATCGTTCTCCAATGTAGGTATGCTTTTCATTGCGCTAAAGTATGTATGATTTCTTTTTTTACTTCGTGTCCACCTTTAAACGTAATTTGTTGCACCCTATCATCAAAAAGGGTTTCCAGTTTTTCTTTTTCCTGTTTCAATCGTTTAGGGGTAAGGTATTCATCAGCTTCGCCTATAATGGAAAGTATTTCTGTATTTTGAGCCGATAAATAAGTAAAATCCTCCTTCACTAATTCGTTGGGAATTCCGCCTGCGTATAAGACCAATTTCTTGCAAGCAAACTGGGTTTGTGCCAAATAACGCATAGCAATGGAAACCCCTTGTGAAAAACCCAATACGGTAACCTTACACTGACTTGGAATTTTTTCAGCGTTTATAATAGCATCAATATAAGAGATGAGATTATCTGTTTCTTGCTTCGTGTTTTCTTTGGTCAACCAACTTGCCCCCACATGTTTATATTCCCCATTTAGGTAATATTTTGAAGGTGCCTGTGGCGCTATGATATAATTTTCACTTGCTGGCAGGTCTGTGAAGTATTTTAGAAAGAAACGGCTTAAAAAACCAATGCCATGAAAGACCAACCATACATTTTTTGTATTATCGGTCAAAGCGTTTAAGGTTTCATAGGTATTGGTAGTGTGGTAACTAACTTTTTTAATTTGGTTTTCCATAATACATGCAATTTTCCCTTGCTTTTCAATTGGTAATGTAATGCTTAATTTTACAAAAAAAAGATGAACGAGTACAAAGATAAAATCCTTAAGATTTGTAACGAAACTTCTAAGAATACTTTAATGGAAACCTTGGAAATAGAATATATTGATGTAGGGGAAGATTTCTTATACGCTAAAATGCCGGTAACCCCAAAGGTGCATCAACCTGATGGCGTTCTACATGGGGGCGCAACGGTAGCTTTGGCAGAAAGTGTGGGTAGTGCTGCATCCTACATATTTCTGGATGCAAGTAAATATTTTGTTAGAGGAATTGAAATTTCCGCAAATCATATCAAGAGCATCAAGGAAGGTTTTGTTTACGC
>JBBSKR010000052.1:0-20662 GCA_038256135.1 Flavobacteriales bacterium
ATACCGACCTGTTGGCCTTGGAAGTTTTTGAGAACTTTACTCGATAATCGAGATTTAAATGCTCCGAGGCTTGCCTCGAAATTTTAAGGTTGTTTTCCTACAATGCCCCGTGGGCTTGCCCAGAGGTAGTTTACTGCGGGCTAAAAAAGAGGAATTATCTATATGATCAAACCAATTGCAAATTCGCAAACCCCTATTGAGAAATCCCTTATCGTCTGTGAAAATTTGAAGCGTGGCATCAATGATAATCGGATGCTATCAAAATCACAATGATATGAGTTAAGATTATAGTTCGATAATATGTAACTTTATTCTTTAACCTAAAAAACACAGACAAATGAAAATATTTAAGATGGAATTAGCGCTATTAGTTTTACTAGTGGCCTTTAGTTGTAAAGAAACTAAAAAGGAGTCTTCCGAAGCCAATGACGAAATGGAAGATACAATGGAGGAAGTTACTGAAGAAGTGACTACCATCAAATTTATGATGGAACCCAAAAGTGAAAGTGATGTAAAAGGAGATGTCACTTTTACCGAAGAAGATGGTGAGGTACAAATGACGGCCATGCTAACTGGTCTTTCTGAAGGTGAGCACGCTATTCATATTCACCAAACTGCAGATTGTACTGCGGCAGATGGTTCTTCTACAGGAGGACACTGGAACCCTACAAACGAACCACACGGTAAGTGGGACGCTAATGAAGGCTACCATAAAGGTGACATTGGTAATTTTATGGCCGATGCCGAAGGAAAAGCGACGGTAGAATTTTCTACGGATGAATGGTGTATTGGTTGTGATGATCAAAACAAAAACATTCTAGGTAAAGGTGTCATTGTACACCAAGGTGTAGATGACTACACTTCCCAACCCAGTGGTGCGGCAGGTGCACGTGTAAGTTGCGCAGGTATAATTGAATAGAAGAAGAAAAAATTATTTAGATAAAAGCTGTTCATTGAACAGCTTTTTCTATTTTTAAGGAATTATTAAATTTTACGTATGCAATTAGACCTATTGGTTGAACAATTTCAAAAGAAGGATGCAATCGCTTTTGAAAAATTATACGGCATGTATGCCGATAATATTTGTGGGGTCATCAATACCATTGTAAAGAATGATGGTATTGCCCAAGAAATATGTCAGGACGTATTCATCAAAATCTGGAACAACTCTGAAAGTTACAATTCTTCGAAGGGTAGATTCTTTACATGGATCTTGAATATTGCCAGAAATGCGGCTATCGATGAAATACGTAGTAGGTCGTATAAAAATGAAAAAAAGAACCTTTCCGCAGATTACTTCGTAGGTATTTTAGAGAACAGGGAAGATCAAGATTCGGCAGTTGATACTAAAGGTTTGCGAAAACTTGTAAAAAATTTAAAGGAAAAATGTGTTCAAATTATCGAACTCTTATACTTTAGAGGGTATACACAAAAGGATGTTGCCGCAGAATTGGAAATTCCCTTAGGAACTGTAAAAACAAGAAACAGAAGTTGTATTTCCCAATTAAGGGAAAACATGGAAAGAAATTAGAATGGACGTACAAAAATATATAACATCGGGAATATTGGAGCTCTATGTAGCCGGTATACTTTCAGAAAAAGAAAATCTGGAAATAGCCAACTACGCAAAAGAGTATCCCGAAATCCTTAAAGAGATAGAGGCGATTGAAGCTTCTATTTTGGAATTATCCAAAAAGGCGTCCCCTGGCTTAATGTATTCCTTTACATCCATCATGGATAAAATCAATAAGGATATTAAAGTCATTGCTATTGATGATAAGCGTAGTCCGATACTTTCATATGTAGGTTGGGCGGCTTCCGTCCTTTTGGCCATTGGATTATTCTGGATGTACCAACAAAACGAAGCATTGAAATCCGATATTCAGGTAGTGGAACAACAAAATACTAACTTGGAGCAACAAATTGCCGATACCGATTCATCATTGGAGAAAACCCAAGCGCTATTAAACACGATTCGTGATAAAAATATTAGTGTGGTACCATTAGGTGGACAAGACGTTTCACCAACCTCTTATGCCAAGGCCTATTGGAACATTGAAGACCAAAAAGTATTTATAGATGCCAAAGGGCTTCCAGAACCGCCAGACGGATTCGTATATCAGGTATGGTCCTTAAAACTATCGCCACTTACCCCAACGAGTGTTGGGCTGCTGGAAGATTTTGCTACGGATGAAAATAAAATATTCGCCTTAAACAATCCTAATGATTCCGAAGCGTTCGGAATTACATTGGAGCCTGCTGGAGGTAGTGAATCACCAAATCTAGAACAGTTATATACACTAGGTGTCGTAGCAACTTCCTAAGGAAAAAATTAAAGAGGTCGAAATTCTGTCAGTTAAAAATTATTTTGAATCTTTTAAAACTTTACTAGAAAGAAGTACCTTTTTTGTTTCATCCAAAATTTTTACGATGTAAAGTCCGGGAGTTATTTCAGGAAGATCGAAACTGGTAGTAGAATTGGTGATCGTATACCAATTTTTATAAACTTGTCTACCGTCTAGACCGAACAGATTAAATTCAATGATACCTTGATAACTGGTATTTAAAGTTACACTGCTGTTAAATGGAACAGGGTACAGGATACTGGAATCCCGATTTTCACAAAGCGTTGGATTTTCTGCACCAATAAAATACTCCTCTGCAGTTGCAAAAGCGTTTTTACCTATTTTTTCACCAATAAGCCGTCCTGGAATGTCATCAACTGGTGGATGTATTCCTCCCCAAATCCGAGACAAGCTTGTCTGGTCGGAAGCATCTCTGTAAGTAGCCCATTGAAGGGTTAAGCTTTCGCTTGGACCGGTCTCAAAAAACAAAAATTCATTTTGTGGAGCTTCAAAAGTACCCATACCTCCAGGAAAGAATATGTCACCGGTAAGTAGGGTAAGTACTTCCGCGGCAGCCCTAGAAAAAGTGGAATGTCCGGAAACATAGCCCGCAAATGGCGGAGTCACAAAAGTGCCTCTTTGATATGGCCACCAACGTGTGCCCAATATCCAGTCAACATTGGCAACATCGGTTTCTGGGTTGTTAATAAAATCGGGGCCCTTCCAGGCACGAATTTTAATTTTCCCAATATTTTCAACGGATTCATCAGCCAAGGGGTCTCCCATTTCTATAAGTTCTACTAAGCCCTCGACTAGAGGAATACCGTGCGGGTCAAAACTCGGTAGTGATGTATTGGAAGACTGACCTTTACTGGACATATATCTAATTGCTGAAATAGGACGTATATAGTCGAAGTATCCTTTTATGGCCCATGTGGAAATAGCAGAATCATGCATGGCGCCCGCAAGGGCCAAATAACTTTTTACATCCCATTCTAAATTATCCAGTTCCTCTCCCTCACCTTTAAACTTTTTAACGGTCATGGGGTGGTCGTTCACATAATTAAGTATCGTAAACCAATGTCCTGGCGGTGTTTCAGAATCCGGCCCATCCGCCCAAAACTCCGCCAAAACCCTGGCATAATCAGCTCTTTTTACCCACTGGGGCTCGTATGGTAAATTGGTTGTTGGGTTTAGCACGCGGCCTTTACCAATGTCACCCCCGTTTTCAAAATTATAAAATGATTTATATTCTTCAAAAGTCTGGGGATAATCGGTAATTTCAACATTGCCTAAAGCACCAGGTGAAATATCGATAAGCGTTGGGTCATTTGGGTCGAGATGCGATGACCAAGAAGCTACCAGTGCAAAATTCCATTTATAGGGGTCGTCCAGTCCATTACCTTGGGAATTTTGAATAACGGGCGGAGGTCCTGGATTTGAATATAAATAAGAATCAAAGCCGTTGTTCAATACAAGCCTATCTTCTGATTTTAATGCAAATGGTGTTACTGCTCCCCATTCTGGGCCTAAGAAAGAAGGTATGGCAAGGGGCACTGTATTGCCAGACTGATCTACGAATAAATCAAAGGAAAGAGGTTGCCATCTGTTGGGATCAATGATTACGTTTTCTCCATATTCTTTAAGCACCAAGGCTGGGTTGACAGGAGTGTAAAACTGATTTACGTAATCTCGTTGTTCATTTGAGCCATCTTGCATGCCAAAGCTTATTAGTTGTTGTCCAAGATAATTACCTAATGCAGCAAAAGACCCCATGCTATAATCTAAAGACGTAAATTCTGGGTCATATCCATAAGACCTAAAAAGTGTGTCAAACCTCTCAAGTGATTCTTGTGCCCCGGGAGAAGCTGCAAAACGATGGTTCAATAAACGAAACATAGCATAGGACATTACTTCTTCCCGTGCACTGGTAATGTCATTCGGAGCCGCCATTTCATCATAATTACAGGTATACCCTCCAAAGGTTTTGCCTAAAAAGACAGTTTCAGAAATACAATCAAAAAGCGCCCAAGAGTCATAGGCAATAACGGAAGCATGAAATAAATTACGGGCATGTATTGTTGGGCGGGCAAAATCATCTCTAATAGCTTCTAGCAAAACCTCATTCCATTGGCGTGCGATGGATTGTTGACCACTGGCGCCTTCCAGCGATAAAAAAAACAATATATACAAAATAAAAACTCTCTTCATCCCCCTATGCAATTCAAATTGATCATTGATTTTAATACTTTTTAAAACACCATCATAAAATTACTATTATTAGTGCCAGAAAGTTTACCAAAAAATAAAAAGATTGACTTAAAAAATTTACTGCCCTGAATATTTATAATGAGTATTACAGAATACGTGATTCACTTTGTGGCCATTGAAAGTTCTTAAAATCTAGATATATGAAAAGAACGTTGAAAGACACTATTGGTATTAAAATATTTGATTCTAAGAAAATTCATGATGAGCTTAAATTTAATAAGGGTGATTATATCATAAGATGGAATATTTGAAAGAGTAGAACTTTCTAACGATTATGACAAAAGCTTTTTGAAAATCGTAGTTAGGCACATAACAATTCCTTTTGATAAATTTTTCCCTTGTCTATTCTTGTAATCAGGTTGTTGAATATGGTCGCTATGCTTTGCGACATGCCTATCCTAAAGCAAAACTCATTGGAATAGCTATTGATAAGGAAATGACTTTCTCAAAAATAAGTCGTTCTTATCCATGACTTGTTCTACGTATCATCGCACGCAATGCCTTAGAGTAACGTCCGTTGTTGTTTTCTATTTTGGATTATATTATAGGACTTAGCAATCGGTCTGTATCCCTTCTCTTAGATCTAAGAAAAATTTCCCTGGTAGTCAGAGTCCGTTTTGAACCGATTGGCAAACTTCAGAAGGTTTTTATCCTTGAAAGTATCCATATAATCCCTATATTTATTCACTTTTAAGTTATGCATTTATACACTGACCTCTTACAAATTGATGTTTAAATGGGCAGTTATCAACTAAACTGCTCATTTAATTATTATTTTTCGCTATGGATTTAAAAAAAGTGTTTGGGACTATTTTGACGCTACTTGGAATAGGCGGACTAATTTATGCGGCCATATTATTTGGCAATGGTACTGGAACCACAAAGCAACTTATCGTTTATGGGGTATTGGGTGCCATCTTTTTCTTTGCTGGTGTAGGCCTAATCAGAACAACAAGCAAAGGATAATTATCCAGCGTTGCCACTAAATATCCTGTCGGACCCTATGAAAGCTAAGACTCTTAACCAACCACTTTGGTAAGGTTTTGTTCGGATTTCTTTTTTTAAGGTTTAAAAACAGTCCCAAAGACTTAAGAATCGGCACCTTATGCGTTTCCACAAGTTCGATTAGGGTTCCATCGGGATCCTCCACGTAGCTGAAATGGCCTGCTGCATCGCCCATATCAAAACTATTGGAACTATCTACAGTAAAGGGATGATTGATTTGTTTGGCCTTTTCCCGAAGACTAGCCATTCCCTGTATATCAAAGCAAAGGTGTATGTAACCCAAATCGCCCCAAAGTCGATTTTTATAAATCTTAACCGGCGTCCTATCCAAAACCTGGATCAACTCTAATTGATTTGGCCCTAACAAGTCCGCAAAGCCTCCTTTGGTCAAGCGTTCTTGACCAAGTATAACTTTTCTATATGTAGCGTCGATGCTTGCCAACTTACTAGTGCTTTTTAAGGCTTCCACTTGATCATACAAAACAATGGAATAGCCTAAAAATTTGCTGTAGAAATTCATGGAGGTCTGCATATCACTTACACCGATAACAGCCCCCATTACGCCACCATTATTTGATGTGTTTTTACAGAACCTATAACTATCTTCCACCATTTGAACATTGTTACCAAACGGATCCTCAAAATAATAATAGTTATTGCATTTATTTGATGTTGTTATGGGAGTAAGGTTAGCAAGCTCCATTTTTTGTAAATAATCGTGGGACTTAATAAGATTACTACACCTAATTTTCATGGCAAAAATTCCTAGATCTCCTAACTCGATAGGTTCCTTGGGACCACATGGAACACGATCCTTGAATTGCCAAATTTCAAGACCACCCCCCCCGACCATATTGAGGGAAAGGTAAGCATCACGCCTTTCTTTTTTTCCATTGGTGTATTTCGTCATCAAAGATGCAACCGCCTCATCCTTAAATAATAATATATCAAATCCCAAATGTCTCCGATACCAATTGAACACTTTTTTGGTGTCCAGAACACCAATCCCTATTTGCTGAATTCCGTTTATTATTTCAACCATTATAGGGGGTTCGTATCAATTTGTTATGGAGTGCCTTGAGTTTGTCCCCAGGACAACCAAGCTTAAAGAGTATGACCAAAAGTAAATTAGTAAGATTGACCCTAAGGTAGGAATTACTCTCGTATTTACGTGCCGAAACCACTAAGTCATTTTTAATTATGGTGTAGGGTACCTTTTGCTTTTTCATTCTTTTGAAGAACTCAAAATCTTCCATAAGCATTTGTTCTTCATTAAACGATCCTAAGGACGTAAATACATTTTTCTTGATAAATAGGCATTGATCTCCACCACCGGTAAATATTCCATCCTTTGCCGTAAAGGACGCATTAATACCCAATAACCAACTTTCTTTATCAAAGCGGTATGAAAAGAAACCGGCATCAAAACCCTCTTGAAAACTTCGTTGAATATCGTTGATAAAATCTTTCGGTGGTACAACATCGGCGTGTAAAAAAACCAGTATTTCACCCTTTGCAATGGTCGAAGCCTCGTTCATTTGTGCGGCCCTACCCTTCTTAATACACTTAAGAAATTGTATCCCGAATTTTTCGGCCAGTATTTCAGTGTCATCGGTATTTGAAGGTGATACAGCAACAATTATTTCAGAAAGTCTTTTATGTTGCAAAAAGCATGCGACGCTAAAAAGCCGCTGCAAGTTATCATATTCATTATGTGCCGGTATTATAATACTGATCATACGAAAATTCAGTGCGCAATAATTAGTTCAAGAATACTATACCCAAAAACTTCAAGTTAAACGGGTTTCTAATTAAGTACGCAAATTGATGAAAAAAGTTTGAATTCCTAGCCAAAAATAAACAAAAGGTTCTTGTAAAGGATACTAGTAAAATTCGACTTATTTTTGAGGAACCTTTTATACATTAATTACGTAGGTAGGTTAACCTTAAAACATACACATGAAACTTAAGTTTTATTTCCCGCTGATTCTTTGTACGATTTTTTTTACCGATAAAAATAATCTTCAAGCGCAGACCCCTTCAACAACTACTACTGATTTTAATGAATTATCGGAATCATTTTTAAAAAAGATTAAAAATAATCAAGATACTGAAGACATTCAGGCTTTATTGGCCAATACAACTATCGAAGCATTGGATAATGCCCTGAATACCACGAATAAACGACTGGCTTTCTGGGTAAATATCTATAATGCCTACATTCAGGTCATCCTTCAAAAAAAATCCAAAACTACATGATGATCGCGGAAGCTTTTTCAAGAAAGACCAAATTGCTATTGCAGGCGATACGATATCTTTTGCAAAAATAGAACATGGCCTAATCCGCAAATCGCAATGGGAATATGGCCTGGGTTACATTCGGAAATGGTTTCCGAATAGGTTTGAAAGAAAATTGCGGGTAGACGACCCTGTTTACAATATCCATTTTGCATTGAACTGCGGGGCAATAGACTGTCCTCCGGTTGCGATTTATGATTGGGAACGTTTAGATGAGCAATTTAGCAAGGGAACCAAAACCTACCTGGAAAGAACCACCGATTATAATGCCGACACAAAGGAGGCTTCGGTTACATCATTGTTTAATTGGTTCAGAGGAGATTTTGGCGGAAAATGTGGTGTAAAGAAGATACTTGAGAAGAAAGGACTCATTCCAACTACGAAAGGAATAGATCTTAAGTACAAAGACTACGATTGGACCTTAGAACTGGACAATTTTATTGAGCTTTAGTTTCAAAAGGCTTCATTTATAGTGAAGTAGAACTGTCCTCCTTCTGACGATATACCATAATCAACCCGTATACGAGTCCCTTCGTTTTTATTGAGTACATAACGCAACCCGCCACCCAAAGCACTTCTGTATGTACTTGAGAATAAATCGTCAAAGTCGGGTGATAGGGTGCTGGTCGATCCAAAGACAGCCCCTTTAAATCTGCGCCAAACAGGAAACCGGTATTCTGCAACCAAGCTTAGTTCAGTATTATCAAGATAGCGTCTATTATCAAAACCACGTGTTCTCTTGGTACCCAAATAATTCAGGTCTTGAAATGGTGTTTCATCGCTACGTGTAGCTAGAAAAAAATTGGTCGCCAATACTTGTTGTCCTTTAATTTTTTGGTAATAACGTGCGTCAAGTTCAAACTTATTATATGAAAAAGTTGATCCTAACCAATCGGCACTAGTGAAATAAGAACCTTCAACAAACCAACCCTTTGTTGGATAAAAAATATTATCCCTATTGTCAAAAAGGGCCAACAACCCTAGGTTTGAAATGGTACCTCCCGCCTTGCCTATCTCGTTGGAACTTTCTAAAAGTCCGCCCGGTTCCGGTTCCAAAACATTGAAACCATCAAATTCATACCCAAAACCTAAAGATAAACGTGGTATTATTTCACGATAGGTCTTTAACCGGAACCTTGGAAAATCGGCGGTATAAGTTTCCTCATTCCCTTGACTCGAGTTTATACCTCTACCATAGTAGTTATAAAAATATTTATAATATCCTAATTCACCCGTAAACCGCCAACTTTCTTCATCTAAATAAAATTCAAATGGCATAAATAAAAGAAACTGCTTTTTGGTTGTAAAGGTAAGTCCCAATTGAATGGATGAAGGTCTGGTTTCTTCAGTTTCTCCAGGCAATCGGAAGGTTGAAAGGCCTAAGCCGCCATAACCCAAACCTGTTTCCGGTAAATAAAATACTACCGGAAAGGCCGTGATCCTTAGATTCTTCGTGGAGTCTTTAACTTTTTTTGGAGATTGTGACATGCCTACGGTTAAACCGATAATTAAATACAGAAAACAAATACCCAAGACTTTTTTAAACATAAGCGGAATTTAATAACTTCATTTCGCTAATAATAATCTTTTTGATGCAAATACTAACTAGAATGGTAAATTTGCACTAGAAATAGCAAAATAGATTTCGTCTGGTTTTATGAAAGCCAATTTCAGTTCCCTTAAAAAAATATTTCTTGTCGTTTTTATCCTTTTGGGCATTTTATCTGCCTCCGTATTGGATGAGCTTAGGTTCTCTTTCGACTTTAGCCAATTTTTTCCAGAAGAAGATCCAGATTTGGCATTTTACAATGAATACATAAAGGATTTTGGAACGGATGATAATTTCTTGTTGATAGCCGTTAAAAATGATCCTACTATATTTGAACAAAAATTTTTAAAAAGGTTCAATGCATTCGCAATAGAAAGTAAGGAATTTCCCTATGTTTTAGAAAACAGTTCATTAACGACGTTATCATACCCTTTAAAAACTTCATTTGGGTACACATCACTCCCTATAATCCATGTAGACGACCCAGCGCAATACGAACGGGATTGGAAAAAAATAAAGAAAGATTCCCTTTTCGTAAATGCGTTGATCGATGAGAATGCCACTTCTTTGGTATTGGCTTTACAAACAGAGGATAATTTAAATAATGAAGAATCCGAAGAACTTTTAAATACCATTAGAAAGTCGCTTAAGTCAAATGACCTTATCGATTACCATATATTGGGCAGGGCCTTTTTTTATGAAGCCATTGTAGAGATGCAAAAAAGTGAGGTGCTGAAAACGACGGTCATTGCCTCTATCTTAGTGTTTATAATTTTACTTTTGGTGTACAGAAGCATGCCTGTAGTCCTTATTTCTGTATTTTCCATTGCCATGTCACTATTACTATTTATGGGTATTTTAGCTGGCCTAGGTAAGGAGCTTAACGCCATGGCGGCCTTTTATCCCGTACTCATGCTTATCGTGGGCACCTCGGATGTTATCCATTTGACCGATAGCTATGTTCGAAAATTACAGCACGGTCTCCCAAGATACTCCGCAATCCTTTCCTCTTTAAAGGAAGTAGGCATGACCACCTTACTTACTTCCGTAACCACCGCAGTAGGCTTTATTACCTTGTTATCCTCTAGGCTGGTAAGCATTCAAGAATTTGGTATAAATGCAGCTATTGGAGTGTTGGTAGCCTATGTCACCGTAATCTTGCTGACAGGGTCTTTATTGATCAGTTTACCCGAACAAAAATTAATAGGTCGTAAAAGTGTTTCAACTAGATGGGTAAAAAATCTTTTAAGGGTAAATACATTTACCAAAAATTATCCAAAGACCATAATTTGGGGTACGGTAGGTTTTACCCTGCTCTGCTTTTTAGGTATTTATTTTATCAATACCGATGCCGAGCTCAAACAGTCCTTACCCAATCGAAGCAAGATTGCTGCAGATTTTGAGTTTTTCCAGAAAAATTATGCCGGTTTCCGACCCTTGGAAATCGCCGTTATGAGTAGTGGGAATAAAAAAGTAACCGATTTTGAAGTTGCCCAAGAGATTGAAAAATTAGTTTCCTATCTAGAGACAATTTCAATTGCAGGAAATCTACAGTCCGCTAATCTTCCCTATAAAATTATCAATAAAGCCAATCATTTAAATCAATCACAGTTCTTCAAGTTTCCCGAAGAAAAAATACAGTTCGAAAAATATAAAAAAGATGCCCGGCGTTTGGCGCGTAAACAATTAGGCCGCTTCATCAACAAAAGTGAGACTACTGCGCGTATCAATGGAAAATTACAGGATGTGGGTACAGATAGTTTGAAGGTGATTTATGAAGGTATTGAGCAATTTTCTAAAACTAAATTGGATACTTCCTTGATTCAGATAAAAATAACAGGGAAGAGTATCCTTTTGGATAAAAATGCAAAATACATTAGAAAAAATCTTTTAGTGGGATTATTATATGGTTTGTTATTGATCGGTGTCATCATGGCCTTCGTTTTCAGGGATATCAAAATCTTTTTGATTTCCTTGGTTCCTAATGTTTTACCCATCCTTTTTGCCGGTAGTATTTTGGGTTTTTTAGGAATACCCTTAGAAGCCTCCCTATCTGTTGTGTTCGCCATTGTTTTTGGAATAGCGGTAGACGATACCATTCATTTTTTGGGTAAATATAAACTGGGTATTACCCAAGGTCTATCGAAAGAAGAATCTATTGAAAAAACGTTTGCCCAAACCGGTAGGGCATTGGTCATAACGACCATAATTCTTTTTTTCGGCTTTATGGTGATGTTATTTTCTATTCATCAGCCCAGTATAACCATTGGTTTGATTATAAGCGTAACCTTGGTAACAGCATTGATTCTTGATCTTTTGCTCTTACCCGTTTTGCTACGAAAACTAATTTAAAATTAAATGGAGGTTTTGTTCTGTTGAGTGTTCTTCGAAGTGATCTGCGGGCGATGATTGCTCTTCCGACCAATAAAATCATCGAACTAATCCATAAGAAAAAAAGTAGGTATTCCATAACATATTTCGTTTTTGGTTGGTCTGTTTCTGATATCATTTTAAGATGCTGGGGCGCTAAAAATGTCATTCATCGAAAATATATACTTTTCATCCAGACAACTCTTAAAAAACGTTAAATTTTCGATGAACTGCTTCTGAATAACAACGCCACGGTCAAAAACCGTGGCGCTGAAAAAACAATTCAACCTAAAACAAACCTTAAATGAAAATAATTGGGCAATCAATTACAAATCATGGATTTGCTTTTCCATACTGGGACCCAATTCATATAGGGCTCCCGTTAATTCTTCCTTTAACTCAATAACTTTATCAGTTTGACCATTGGCCTTATATATTTCAGCGGCTTGATATAATAAGACCGGTTCAAATGTCTTTCCGTACACATATTTGTCCACTATTTCCATGGCTGTTTTGGCATCACCATTTTTAAGATAGCTATAACCTAACCAACTATAGGATTCAGGAGTCGGCCTGTTTTCTACCTCTTTCTTGGCTAATACCAAAGCTTGATCATATTGCTGGGTTTCCTCAATGTACAGATTCAAGTTGTAAGCGTTGTACATATCCCCATAATCGGAATTTTTAACCTTAGTAAAATATTGGTCCAAATTTTTAGTCCTGACTAAATCATCTCCCATATAATCTGCTATTTCAGCTTTTAGCAAGAAATAATCTGGAGCATCATATGTTTTGGTGACAGAATCCAATATGCGAATAGCCTCTTCAGGGTTCTTGTCATGTGAAAAGACAATCCAAGCGATTCCTTTTTTGGCATAGGCATTGTTTTCATCGATGGCCAAGGCTTTTAAAAATTCGTTATAGGAATCCTGTATTCTACCTGCGTGACCATAATAATCTCCTAGGTTCGTATAACTCCACAACATGAGTTCCTTATTATTTGATGATTCCGCTTTCGCTTTCGCAAGTTCCATGAAATTAATAGTGGTGTCCAAATCCCCTTTATAATCGTTCCATTTAGCTAAACGAATCATGTATCCGAAATCTGACATGTTTTTTAAGCTGTCTAGATATTGTTCGGCTATTTCATAATTTCCCAGTTCCATATGTACATCGAAAAACAAACTTTGTGTTTCCGTTTTTCCACCACCGATTGCTGCAGCAGAATCTGCCAATTGCAATGCTTCCCTAAAGCGATGTTGAGAAATATAATTTCTGGCTAGGGCCCTGTAATATCCAGGTTTTCCTATGGCCGCGATTTCTACCGCTTTTTCCAAACTTTTTTCGGCCTTTTTCAAAAATTCAATATTCCCAGTTTGCTGAAAATATCTATTGTACTCCCCGCCGACTATGCCAAAACTGGTAAGCTGTATACTATCCGGTCTAATTTTAGAATTCCAAAGTTCAAAATATTTGGATGTGGTTTTTGTGGGTTGCGACACTAGATACTGATTATAATCAGCTTTCTGAGCAACAGCATCCGGATTTTTGGTAGTACACGCCGATACCAGCACTATTAACATTAAAAATTGTATCGATCTCATTATATTATATTTTGACTATAAAAAAAGGGGAGCTTTTCAACTCCCCCATTCCCTTCTTTTTCATAAGCAATTAAGGGGGTGTGCCAACCCAATCGGTTAAATACATAACCTTTTGGGCGAAGGCAACTTCTTATTCAGGTGCTCCCAAATACGGGAACGCAGTACCAATAGTGGCGGTAAGCGAAACCCCATCCGAGGTTAATCTAGGTAAATCTGAAATACCATCACCATCGGTATCTTGACCACTGAAACGTGCACCGTTTCCACCGCCGAACAATAGAATCAACGATACATCGATTACATCATCTTGGGGAGTTCTTCCTGTTAGGCCAATAGCACCTTCATAATTTGGAGCACCGCTGCCTGGGTTGAAATAGGTAGTCGGTAAATTCGGGGCTACCTCAAGAACATCGTTGGACAATACCGTTGTTAAAACCGTAGCGGTAACAGGATTATTAGTAAACCCATCATCTGTTGGTCCGTTCAAAATGTCTCCCAAAATGTTTGGCTCATAATTAACATCCGCTGGATCAGCTCCTAAGATATTTGCATAAACATCATGATATGCTTCCAATCTTGCTTCAAAATCAGCTTGAAAGTTAGCTTGCATTTCCGATGGGATAGATTTATTGTGCAAATCCTTAATAGCTCCATCGGCACTTAAAACCGTATTGATCCCTGGTCTTCCCATAAAATCAACTTGTACATAGGTTCCCGTAAAATCTGGCATAACCGGTTCCATTGGCTCCATGGCGTCACCTTCACAAGGGATACAGGAAGGTCCTCCACAATCAACTCCGGTTTCCGTGCCGTTCATTATTCCATCACCGCACGTAGCCTGTAATCCAGCTTCAAATTCATCATCATTGTTACAAGAAGCTAAAACTGCCACTGCACAAAGTGATAAAAACATATATTTTATATTTAATAATTTCATCGTTTTTATTTTATAAGGTTATTATTGTTTTACGTTTGTAGTTACCCAAGTTTTGTACACTGGTAAACCCAATACGTTCGTAGCCATGGTTTCACCCAAAAGACTATTTGGAAGTTCAATTACGATGGACATTGTATTGGCGCCATCAAAGGTATCGACCGCTGTAGTGTCATCGTCATCCGTGGTTGAAGCATCGCCTGCAGGTTTAAAACCTAAAGGTGCTTCCCCAGCGATTACTGCATTGAATTGGAAAAAGTCGAAGAAAAAAGCATCTTGCCTTGGTCCTGCAAATAATTTTACACCTCCATCAGTAGTTTCTACAATGGCAGTTTCAGCTGAAATATCAACCGAACCTAAGGGAGAGTCAACCATAACCGTTCCGTTCAATCCTGTTTCACTAGGCAATACAGGTCCAAAAAAATACATTTTACCATCTCTTGGTATCGCCTGTATTACTAAATCCTCCACCAAATCACCTGTATTGTCGATATTGATTTCCAACAAAACATTTTCATCAAAAGTACCATAGGCCAAATCCGGTAATACATTGGATTGAAGGTCTACCGCAAAAACAGTATTATCAGAACCAACTTCTGGCTCAAACGCATAAAAGTCGGCAATATCGGCCGTTGTTCCCATTGAACCCGGAGCATCAATATGATCTGCCGCCACTAAAAGGACTCCTACTAAGGCGATTGCCCCGAGTCCAATAAATAATTTTGATTTTTTCATTATTCTTTAATTTTTAGATTAGAATCACCTTACTAACGCAATAAAGAGCTCCAAGTTCAGTTTTAAATGTTAATTAAATGTTAATTTTATAAATTTAGGTGTGAAGATATTAGCAGTAAAGGAGCTATGAAACTGAAAAAACCCTAGTGCTAATGACTTTATTCTTAACTCCTTACAAATAACTTCGCATATTCGTATTTGGCGTACTATTGCAATCCTACCATTTTATAATTTTGGTACATTTGCCATATAATTTAAAAAGCAATGAACCCCTCTGCCTCTGGTTGGATTGGAAAATATGGCTCGGTCGTTCAAAAACACCAGAATGCTTTCCCAAATTTTGATGCCCTCTATACTTCTTTAAAAAAGAGTGGTTTTGTTTATGGTTTAAATACAGGTATACCTGATTTCATTCATCCCGAACATTTACTATCTGAGGATGAAAAAGCAAAGATCAATTTACTAAATGCACTGTATTTTACCTTTAGACTTACTAATACCGATACGGATTTTTCGAGATTTGTGGAACTGGTTTTTAAATTCTACCAAATTTTAAAAATTGAACATGCCGGTTTTTTTGAAAAACTTTTCACGAGTAGTAAGACCTCGGATAAGCTTGAAAAATTAATGGCTTCACGAATCTATATCGAGGACAATATTTTCAGCAAGACTTTCAATAGCCTTATTACCAACTCCCTCCTTTTTGTAGATGTGCTGCTTTTTAAACACTATTTAAATGATGCATCAGACCTTAAGGCAAAGGCTGAGGAAATAGAATATTTAGCGATCAATATCACCTACCATGCACTTAGTTCCAAAGAGAAAATTAGAAAGGATAATAAACTTTCAAAATTATTGGCATCCTCATTAACCTATATCAGGAGTCAAGACCATACCTTCGATGGTTCATATCGCGACCGGCTCTTAGCGAATAAAGATAGTTGGGAGAACCGTTATTTTTTGGATATGGCGTGCCTCACCGTATGGGAAGATCACTCTTTGGATTATACCGAATCGGAATTTATATTCGCTATCGGGAAGGATTTAAATTTTGAAAATGAGCTTATTTCCCAATCTATCCAGGATGTTACAAAATTCTTCAGGCTGAATGTGGACAAAATCCCGTACTTGAATGAAAAAAACCTGGCGCACCAGTTTTACGACAGTATGGCGAAAATCGTAAAAAAATTGATTCTAAGAAATAGTAAGCGATTACTTAAGGAGCTTTCACAAAGCGCGGAATTAGTAGCCCTAATTTCAAAATCTACCATTAGGGACCTAACCAGGGAAGAAAAGAAAAAGGTGCAGAACCAACTCTTGGACATCTTTAAAAGCATACCCTCCTTAGCGATTTTCATTCTACCTGGAGGTGCCATTCTGTTGCCCATTTTTATCAAGCTCGTTCCAAAATTATTGCCTTCTGCATTTGATGAAAACAGGATTGATGATGAAGAGCCGACTGAGATTGAATTATAAACCCTATAAGTGCATAATAGCCTAAACTACAGGTTTTTAGACCATCTATTCCAACCAAAGCTTAAAGTCTTTTACCTTTTCTCTACTAACAATAATTTCCAACTTTGGATTATGATTCAATTTAATCTGCAATCGGGAATTGGTGTAGGAAATGATGTCTTTTATATATTCGATGCTGACAAAATACTTGCGGCTTACCCTAAAAAATAGTTCCGGCTTCAACTCCCCTTCCAATTGTTCAAGGGTAGTATCCAATAAATAGTTTCGCCCTTCTTTCGTAGCAGCATAGGTTCCTTTATTTTCGCTATAAAAACACTCGACATCCTCTGCATTGATTATTTTTAAATGTTGACCTACTTTAGCGGTAAATCGCTTTTTATACTCCCGCTCCAAGGGATTAATTAAAAGCTTTTTAATATCCTCAAAATCCAATGCAATCTTATTGGGTTCGGTAGCCGACTTAAATCGAGTACGATATTTGGTAACGGCATTCTCCAAATCCTCATCATCTATGGGTTTTAAAAGATAATCGATACTATTGAGCTTAAAGGCTTGAAGGGCATATTCATCAAACGCAGTGGTAAAAATAATGGCACTATGCACCTCGATGACATCGAAAATTTCAAATGAGAGTCCGTCCGACAATTGAATATCCAAGAAAATAAGATCAGGATGTTCATTGTTCTTAAACCATGCTACGGCTTCCTCAACGGAGTGAAGCATCGTAGATACTTTTACCCCCAACTCATCCAACATCCTGCCCAATCTTCTTGCAGCTGGTTTTTCGTCTTCAATAATGATAGTCTTCATACGCTCTAAAGCACTTTTGGTTGGTTATCTAAACTTCTCAGCTTCCTTTTTATCCTGCTCCACATACTTCTCTATCTGGCGTTCTTCCCAATCCTTAGTAAAAAAGGGATTATAATTAAAGACTTTAGCAGCGTGGAACGCCAGGCCTATTCCCCAAAAAATGGCGGTCGAGAAGGATGCAAAATTGAAAAAAGCTTCATTGAAAGTTTCGCCTCCATCCATTCTAGCCATTATTGTCGTCGTACTGATAAGAATATTAATGATAAGGTATACGATCCAGTGGATATAAAAGCCTTTTAATTCTTTTACACGATTTTGCGCACGCTCTAACTTATCCGATTGTTGATATTCATTTAATTCCATCTTTCCTGTTTTCATCTTGTTTCATAAATTCTTGAATCTTGCGTTCTTCCCAATCTTTGTTCATAAACGGATACATGTCAAATATTTTCAATGCCTTAAAAGTAAGACTTAACCCAAAGCCGAGAACTACCCAAAGAAACCATGGGTTACGCCATTCATTCAGGTAATAATTAAGCGATGCTACTAGCGCTATTGTCACCACAGAGGATCCTATAGTGCCATAAAACTTTTTTATTTCCTCAACCCGCTCCTTGGCTCTAAAATATTTATTCTGCTGATCTAAATTTTCCATAATAGTCAATTTATGAGTTTTGCATAAATTCTTTTATCTTTCGTTCTTCCCAGACCTTTCCAAAAATTGGATTGAAGCCAAAGGCGCAAAGACCATTCATAAGCAATCCAAAGCCCCAACCAATCGCAGGGAATATAGCCCAAGGGAAATCGCTCGTTCTGTAATTGATATACACCAAAATAGGGATAACGATACAGTAGGCCAATAAATTACTATAAAAGCCTTTTATGGCATCCACTTTCTCTTTTGCCTTTTGATATTTCAAGTTTCGGTCGTTTACGTTCCGTGTTTCCATTTTTTAAAGTTTTTGATTTGAATTTACTATCTATACTTCAAATTTCGGGAGTAACACCCGATTTAAAAAAATTGAGCTACCCAATTGTAATTTTACATGGCTGAATTGTCATTACATTAAAAATTTTCGTCTTCCATGTATTGCTTTATCTTTCGCTCTTCCCAATTTTTTCCGAATAATGGATTATACCCATAGGCCTTTAATCCATGGCCCAATAAACCAAACCCCCAACCTACCGCTGGAAAAATAAACCAAGCAAAACTAGTTGTCCTATAATTTATAAAAGCTAGGAAGGGGATTACGATGCAGTAGGCAGTAAGGTTTCCATAGAATCCTTTAATTGCCTCGACCCGTTCCCTTGCCTTCTCATAGCGTTTACTGCTTATAAAAGACTGTTGGGTTTCGCTAAAGGATATGGTACTGGTTAACATAGGAAGCCGCACTTTAAATTCGGTATCGGTTTTAAAAATCTCCATTTCCTTTTTAGTGAGAATGGCGTACCGTTGGCGGATATTCTGTAAGCCCACACCACTGCTTTTTTTAACCACTTGTTTCTCCTGCAGATTGTTGGTGACATACAAATAACCCGCTTCCTCATGAATTTTTATATGCAATGGTTTCGAGGCGGTCACGACATTATGCTTTACTGCATTCTCTAACAGCAATTGAAGTGATAAGGGAACAATCTTTGCTTCTGGATCTGATGCTTTCTCCGGAGTTTCAAAAATAATACTGTCCTCAAATCGCATTTTCAACAACCGTACATAGGTTTTGGCGAATTGAAGTTCCTCATCGACCGAAATTAAATTCTTGCTTTTTTGTTCCAAAACATAACGGTACACTTTGGATAAAGAGGTGGTGAATTTTTGTGCCTGCAACGGATCCTCTTCGATTAAACTAGTCAATACATTTAAGCTATTGAACAAAAAATGGGGATCCAGCTGATTCTTTAAGGCATCAAATTTTGCCGAGGCAGAACCGGCAATAATCTTTTGTTCCTTGACCCGAGTATCCTGTAGAGCCTTATAAAAATAAAAGGCATGTAGAAAAAGAGAGACAATTAACGTTATTACCAGCGCAATAATATAATAGTCCAACTTTTCATTAAAGACGAATGTATTGAAATCGGCACCAAAAAGAACAACTTCGGTAAAGATCCGAACAAATCCGAAAGCGATAAGCGTTAGTACTATCGAACCCAACGCTCCATACCAAAGTCGTTTTTGGGTCTGCTTTTCCCAGCTAAACACGGTAGAGATATAATCGTTGTAATAGGCGTTTACAGCAGTTAGAACGAATGCATAGATAAAGCTGACCCCCAAGTATTGTAATTCCCTATACAAGGTAATATTATCCCAGCCCGAGAACAAAAGGTGAAATACCTCCATGCCTAAGGCAATCAGCACACTTATTCTTAAAACCTTTAAAAAATTACTCATTTGCATTTTTAAAATCTGGGTTCCTCCGATGTTCAACAACAAAAAACCCGATGACTTAAAATTAGGGATTTCCTATCATTTCAACGGCATCAGTAAAAATCGATTACAATTAATCGTTAAAGATGGACACGGATGTTTCGAACGAAAAAAAATACAATCCGAAATGTCAATTAAGACACCCGAACTGTAATCTGCAACTATAGTGGCTTATTTGTTTACTATTTGATAAAAGTAAATCTGGTAGTATAATAATTTCCCCTCCTTTTTGTGCGGATTCAGGCGACAGTATCCCCACACCAGTGATGTTGAAATTAATGCAAATGACTACTTTAATCAATAGAATTCATCGAGGCTCTGCCTCGGGTGTAAGATCGATTCAATCAAGTATCTTTGCCAAGAAATAAGGGTCAAGAACCAATAACTAAGATAAAAAGAGTCTAGTTTCTTGGTTCTTATAACGTGGTCACTGAGCTTGTCGAAGTGTGGTCACTGAGCTTGTCGAAGTGCAGCGGTTTCTTTCTGATACCTCGATGGCTCTGCCGACCTTTAGTCAGGTTTGCGAAGCCTATGCTTAGCTTTTCGAAGTATGGGTTTTAACATGGATAAGTTAAAACTAGATTCAAAGATTCTGCTTTGTCTTTAAC
Organism: Flavobacteriales bacterium; assembly: GCA_038256135.1. Classification (GTDB taxonomy): domain Bacteria; phylum Bacteroidota; class Bacteroidia; order Flavobacteriales; family Flavobacteriaceae; genus Maribacter. The sequence continues at coordinate 20,431 of JBBSKR010000052.1, forward strand.
CGAAAAATTAGCGCTTGTTTGCACCCAACTACTCATAGCTGAGACCAATTGTAGCCGCTATGAATGCAGCAAAAACCAGTAATTTAAAAATACCACATCACCAGTTTTTACCTTACTTTTCTTAGAGACTGTTGAGTTTTTTGTTATTGGAATTTTTATAGGTAATTTTTGATGCAGTTAAAGGCAACCCAGACGGTTCGGGTTTTAAGATAGCAGGGCTATCGTTCAATCC
>JBBSKR010000053.1:0-20318 GCA_038256135.1 Flavobacteriales bacterium
CCATCTGGTTCAGATGGCAACGACGGGGCAACAGGTCCGCAGGGTATTCCGGGTAACGATGGTGCTAACGGAGCGGATGGTGCAACAGGGGTAGCCGGTCCCCAGGGTATTCCTGGTAACGATGGAGCTGACGGAGCGGATGGTGCAACAGGTCCAGCCGGTCCCCAAGGTATTCCGGGTAACGATGGTGCTGATGGAGCAACAGGTCCAGCCGGTCCCCAGGGTATTCCTGGTAACGATGGTGCTGACGGAGCAACAGGTCCAGCCGGTCCGCAGGGTATTCCGGGTAACGATGGTGCTAACGGAGCGGATGGTGTAGACGGAGCACCAGGTCCACAGGGTCCATCGGGTAACGATGGTGCTGACGGAGCAACAGGGCCAGCCGGTCCACAAGGCCCTGCCGGTGATCCAGCTACCGATGATCAAACCTTGACAACAAACGGTAATCCAGGGCAAATATCAATTACGGGAGGCAATGCGATAATATTAAATGTTGATGATGCAGATTCAAATTCAAATAATGAAATACAGGAATTAACCTCTACAGACGGATCGGTTACTATAACCCCGATCGGAATTAACTACAATTTATCAGTTGCCGCAGCAGACGGAACGGAAACCGAGGTTACGGCGGGTACTGATATTTTAGTAACAGGTGACGGTAGTTCGGCTACACCCTATGTGATTAATAATGTAAGACCTGATATATTTTACCCGCCTTCCATTGCGGTGGATGTTGCTACTACAGGTATTGGAAGAACTATTGATTTACACAATGAATATGTTTCACAGTATGGCACACCAGCAGTAGCAAGCGCAGGTGCACCTGTGGCGATACCAACTTATGCTAATAATGAGTTGTACTATTATGTAACTTATTTTGACCCTTCGATTTTTGCAAATGTAAGTATCAATCCTACCGGGACGATGACCTACGACGTGATTGCTACACCAACAGACTATAATACCTTAATTAACGTAGTCTTCGTAGCTCAATAAATAGTTCATAAAAGAATAGAACCCAAATCGATTTGAAAATAATCCTTACATATAAAACTATTTTTCTCAGTATTGTACTATCAGTGCTGGGCATAGTGGTATCCAATGCCCAATTTTTACTTCAGGCGCCAAATAGCAGTGATGAAAATAATTATCGCTGGTTTGAAGCTTCGGATACCAATACAGTTTTGGCTACGGATTTCTTTTTGGAGGTTACTACTCCTGGAATTTACTTTGCTATTTATGATGGTACATTATGTGGGTCCAACGCAACGGGATATTTCATTGTGACGGACTGTAATAATCCAGATAATCAGGTCACTATGGATATTACGGGCAATGTGCCTAGTGGCGCAACGGTAAGTTGGAATCCGTCGGTTTCGGGAGACCCTACTAGGCCAACGGTTACCGCAACCGATGCCGTGGTTCGGTACACAGCTACGGTTACCAAGGCCGGAAATGATTTTAATCTGCCAAACTTTACGGTAGTATGTTTGCCACAGGCGGCTAATTTGATGGACGATTTTGTAACTACGGATGAGGAAATTGCCGTGGTTATAGCTATTTATGGTAATGATACGGACTTGCCAAATCCTGGTGCACTTACAACAACTACTCCTATTAATGGTACTGTAACCATTGATAATAATGGTACGGCAAACAATGCACTGGACGATGTCATAACCTATACCCCGAATCCCGATTTTAACGGTACCGATAGTTTTGATTATACCATTTGCAATAATTTCGGGGATTGTAGTACGGCAACGGTTACCATTGATGTATTGCCTATTGTAGATACGAACGACGATTCCATCGCGATAGATATCAATGAAATAAGAACCATTGATACTTGGCAGCTGAACGATAATGACTTACCTAACATAGGGACTTTTAGTGTTACCCAACCTGTAAATGGTTCGGCAACGGTTGACGATAATGGCACTCCGAATAATCCATCAGATAATATGGTTACCTATTTTCCAAATAATGACTATTCAGGAACGGACACCTTTAATTATACTGTCTGTGATACCTTAGGAAATTGTGATACCGCTAAAATCACTATAATCATTAGTCCGTTGGGTGTTGATCTCGATAGTGATAATGACGGTATAGTGGACAGTTTTGAGGATTTGAACTTGGATGGGGACAATGATCCAGCGACCGATGCTACGGATACGGATGGTGACGGATTCCCGGATTACTTGGATATTGATAGTGACGGGGATGGTATTCCAGATAATGTAGAAGCCCAAGTTACCTCCGATTATATAGCTCCGTCTGGTTTGGATGTCAATGGTAACGGTGTTGATGATGCCTACGAACAGAATGGTAACATTGGTTTAATACCTGTTGATACAGATGGAGACGGTCTTCCTGATTATGTGGATGAAGACAGCGATAATGATGGAGTTCCTGACAGAATCGAGGGTCATGATCATAATAACGATGGTATTCCCGATGTCAACTTCATTGGGTCGGATAAGGATAATGACGGTTTGGATGATGGTTACGAAGGAGCCATTATTGTTGACATTGATGTCAATGACGAAATAGATGATCCCTACAATGATTTGCCCAATAGGGACCGGGATGAAGAATCTGATTATCGCGATACCGATGATGATGATGATGGTATCGAAACCATTGATGAGGATTTGAACATGAATGGTAATTTTGCAGATGATGATTCAAATGGGAATGGTATCCCTAATTATTTGGATTCGGATTTAGGGGAGTTGGAAGAAGATATCGAAATATTCAATGTGATTACACCTAATGGTGATGGTATACACGACGTATTGCGCATCTCAGGATTGGAAAATTATCCTAACAACACCTTAAAAATATTTAATAGATGGGGAGTTTCTGTCTATACAACTAGAGCATATGACACCGAGGGTAATATTTTTGATGGTACATCCCAAGGTAGGGTTACTGTAGATCAAGATCGTAATCTGCCCGTGGGAACGTATTTCTATATGCTGGATTACGAGGAACCTAACGGGGTAACAAAGACACTTTCCGGTTACTTATATTTAAATCGATAATAAGCATGTCAATAGTCTATATATCAGCGCAAAAAGCACGAATAATAAAATCGATTGTCTTCTTTTTGGCAATCGTTTTTAGTGCAATAGCCTACGGACAACAAGACGCCCAATATACCCAGTACATGTATAATACGGTGAGTGTCAACCCTGGTTATGCTGGTTCTAGGGGGCATATCAGTATGGCGGCCCTCCATCGATCACAATGGATAGGTTTGGAAGGTGCACCGGTTACGCAAACATTTAACGTGCATTCCCCAATTGGTTATCGAGGAGTAGGGTTAGGGTTGTCCATCGTAAACGACCAAATTGGCCCTACCTCTGAAACTAATTTCGATGTTGATTTTTCCTATACCATATGGTCTTCAAACGAGGGTAGAATAAGTTTCGGTCTTAAGGCAAGTGCCAACTTATTGGACATTCGTTTTTCAGAATTAAATCAATTTACGACTGACCCTACCTTGCAACAGGATATAGATAATAGATTAACACCTAACATTGGTGCCGGAGTGTATTACCATACCAATAAATTTTATTTAGGTTTATCCGTACCTCGAATTTTGGAAACATCCCATTTTCAAGAATCTTCTTTATCTACCGCAAGAGAGCAAATGAACTTTTATTTGATAACAGGATATGTTTGGGATTTAAATCCATTTGTAAAATTCAAACCGACCTTACTGACCAAAGTAGTACTAGGAGCTCCTTTGCAATTAGATTTGTCCGCAAATTTTATGTTTAGCGAGAAATTTATCGTGGGAGCAGCCTATAGATGGGATGCAGCCTTCAGTGGAATGGCAGGATTCAATATTTCCAAGAATTTCTTGATCGGCATAGCTTACGATAAGGAAACGACAGAGCTTGGTAGTGCGACATTCAATGATGGTTCTTTTGAAGTTATTTTTAGGTATGATTTTGTTTCTACCAAGAATAATCTGAAATCTCCAAGATTCTTTTAAACCCATTCTCTTAACTTATTATTATATGTTTTGCTTTTCGTAGAATAAGTTAAACGCCTTATTTTTACGAAATGAAGGAAGAAGAGGTCATTCTTGTAAATCAGGATAACGAACAGATTGGTACCATGCCCAAAATGGAGGCGCATGAAAAGGCATTACTTCATAGGGCATTCTCGGTTTTTATAATAAATAAGGATGGTGAAATCATGTTGCAGCAGCGGGCATCATCAAAATATCATTCGCCATTATTATGGACCAATACCTGTTGCAGTCACCAAAGGGTCGGGGAGACCAATATAGCAGCTGGTAAGCGAAGACTTCAGGAGGAAATGGGTTTTGTTGCAGAGTTGAAAGAACTTTTTTCGTTCATTTATAAAGCCCCCTTTGATAATGGCCTTACAGAGCACGAATATGATTTTGTTATGATAGGGAGTTTTGATTCGGAACCGAATATAAATCCGGAAGAAGTTGAGGATTGGAAGTGGATGTCACCAGATCTTGTAAAGGAAGATATCATTACCAACCCAGAAGAGTACACGGTTTGGTTCAAGATTATATTCGATAAATTCTACCAACATTTATTTAATACAACAGAAACAAAATGAAAGTAAAGGTTAGTAGAAAGGCACATTTTAATGCTGCCCATAGATTGTATCGAAAAGATTGGGCAGATGTAAAAAATGAAGAGATATTTGGCAAATGTAATAACCCTAATTTTCATGGACACAATTATGAACTCATTGTAAGTGTTACCGGAGAGATTGATCCAGAGACTGGTTTTGTTATTGATGTCAAAATTTTGAAGGATTTAATTAAAAATGAGGTTGAAGATTATATGGATCATAAGAACCTCAATCTTGAGGTGGCCGATTTCAAGGAATTAAACCCCACTGCCGAAAATATAGCCGTGGTAATCTGGAAAAAGCTACGCCCACATATTGATAAAAATAATGAGTTGGAGGTGGTACTTTATGAAACCCCTCGTAACTTCGTAACCTTTTCTGGATAAATGGGATTAAAAGTTGGGGAGAAAGTTCCATTATTCGAACTACCGGACAGGGATGGGAATCTAGTTTCGGTTTCAGATTTTTTAGGTAAAAAGGCTTTGGTCATATATTTCTATCCTAAGAACAACACACAAGCTTGTACAAAAGAGGCTTGTGATTTTAGGGATAATTATGAAGATTTTCAAAAACTTGGCGCAGAGGTTATTGGGATTAGCGCAGATTCACCCCATAGTCATAAAAGCTTCGGAGCCAATTATAAATTGCCATTTATTTTGTTGTCCGATAAGAATAATGCGGTAAGGAGAAAATTTAAAATTAAGAATAGTTTTTTGTTGATTCCAGGAAGGGAGACTTATCTTATAGACAAAAAGGGTATTGTACTTATGGTTTTTAATAGTTTGAGTGCAACGGAACACATGAAAAGAGCATTAAAAGCATTAGCAAGCAATACGATTTAAATCCCTCATTGAGGGTTTAATTCCCCGAGGCTTGCCTCGAAGTTCTTTTATTCAACTTAACATTTTATATATGAAGTTATATCCATTTAAGTTCGAACCAATATTAAAGGAACGCCTATGGGGCGGTACAAAACTAAAAGATGTTTTGGGTAAAACTATTGCGAGTAGCATTACTGGTGAAAGTTGGGAATTATCTACCGTTAAGGGAGATGTTTCCGTCGTATCCAATGGGGTATTGGCCAAAACTTCTTTACAGGATATTATTAAAACCATTCCAGAAGCATTATTGGGCAAAAGTGTGGTAAAACGCTTTGGAACGGAATTTCCGATATTGGTAAAGTTCATTGACGCAAAGCAGGATTTATCCATTCAATTGCATCCTAATGATAAATTGGCCAAGGAGCGTCATGATTCTTTCGGAAAGACCGAAATGTGGTATATCATGGATGCTGACCCAAAAGCGGAATTGATTGTAGGGTTTAATAAAGATGTCACCAAAGCGGAGTATGCGGAAAGTATCAAAAACGATACCCTGTTGGATCTATTAAATTATGAGCAGGTAAAGGAAGGGGATACCTTTTTTATAAATACAGGAAAAATTCACGCAATTGGGGCCGGAGTGATGCTTGCAGAAATTCAACAGACTTCCGATGTTACGTATCGCGTTTTTGATTTCAATAGAACAGACAAAGATGGTAACCGAAGGGATTTACACACAGATTTGGCTTTAGATGCTATAGACTATGATAGGAAGGATGATTTTAAAGTATCCTATTCCCAAGATCTCAATAAATCGAATATCATGGTTGATTGTCCTTATTTCAAAACAAATTTTCTACAGCTTACGAAAAATTTTGAAATGGATACCACCCAACGTGATTCTTTTACCATATTTATGTGTGTCGGTGGTGAAGCAATGATAAAAACGGAAGCAGGGGAAGTAGCTATCAAGAGGGGAGAGACAGTCCTTTTGCCAGCAATTACACAATATATCGAACTGCAATCTACAGGGGCCAAACTTCTAGAGGTGACTATTTAAAGTATATTTATCCATTCAGCAACTCAAATATCGTATTTTTGCAAAAAATATTTAGTAATGGCAAGTATAAAAGATTTAAAGAAAGACATTAATAATGTTTTAGGAGACATTATTGAAGGCGTATATGTGGTCGAAGCCGCTAACGGAAAACATAATACTAAAGAAGGCGCAGCTATTGTAGATGATGCTATTGAAACCTTTGATGAGCTTATAGCCAAGGTCAACAAAAATGATGTTGATAATAAAAAAGCCCATTTTAAGGAAGTAAGAAATGAACTTGAAACAAAGGCTACTAAGTTGGTAGATAAACTTAACGAACTAGCTTAATTACATTTCTGAGTGACAAAAAAAGCATCCTACGAGGGATGCTTTTTTATTTGTAAATAGTGGTTATTCTTAATCAATTCTTGTTGAGCAATACTCCCAATTCCTTTCCGTATTTGGAACTTGCCACTTTAGGTGTCAATACACTATAAATGGAATCCAGGTATTTTATATTGGCATCTGAAATTTCATTGAGGGCAATGTACGGTGCTATATAGGAATCTTTATTATTGAGCGCGAAATTAATAGCATAGGCGTAGCCCCGTTGTGTATTCCTATTGCTAATTTTTTGTAAGGAATCGATGTTCAATTGATTTAATTTACTATCAGTCTGAGATGCACTCAACATAATTTCCATATTACGCTTATTAATGTTGGACATTGTCTTCCTATATTCCTCCAGTTTTTCATGACTTTCCGATCCCGATATTTTAGCGGTGGTATCAAAGGTATTCCAATCCGTATTGATTGTGATCGTACCAGGTTCGGCAAAAAAAGTAATACGGTCATTGATGTCGTTATTATCCTTTTTATCCAAATACAAATAGAATACTTCCGGACTTTCCAATTTGGTCTCAAAGTCAAAGTTGCCATTGCCGTTTATTGCCACGGAATCAACGGAAACCAAGGTTGAATCGGAAACATGCTGAAGAAAGAGCATTCCTTTTTTAAGGCCTTTGACCTTTCCCGTTACCACTAGGGTTTCTTCAGGTTTATCTCCACAGGAACCTAGCAGTAGCATCACAACAAAAACAAAAATCGGTCTTTTCATTCGTTTATTTTAGGGCGCAAATATCTGTAAATTTTGATAGAATTGAGTAGTCACTATTGTTTTGTTGGTAAAAAGAATTTCAAAAATTGGAAGCTACCTCCATTAAATAGGCGCAAAGCAGTGCCCCTCCCGTACCTACCACATAACCCAAAACCGCCAAAAGCACACCAACAGAGGTAAGGGAAGGGTGAAATTCGGCTGCGACTACAGGTGCGGAGGCGGCACCACCCACATTGGCCTGACTCCCCACTGCCAAGAAAAAGTAAGGCGCTTTAATCAATTTGGCTACGATTATTAGCAGTGCTGCGTGAATGGTAATCCAAATAAACCCAATTGCAATTAAACCTGGATTTTCAAGTACTTTTCCCAGATCCATCTTCATGCCAATGGTAGCAACCAATATATAAATAAAGATACTGCCAATTTTACTAGCACCTGCACCCTCATAATTTTTAGCTTTTGTGAATGAGAGCCCAATTCCGATACCGGTGGCTAAGACCACCATCCAAAAAAAACCTGACCCTAAAAAGGAAAGAAAACTTTTTTGATCGCTTACTGCTTCAAAATTTCCATTTAGGTACGCGCTGATTTGGTCACCAAAAAAATGGGCGATACCCACAGCGGTAAACGCCAAGGAAAGCATAATCATGTAGTCCTTCAACGTCGGTACCCTAGTAATTTTTTCGGTAAAGGCCGTAACTTTTATTTTGAGTGTCTCTATGGCCGAGGTATCCGCTTTTAACCATTTATCAATTTGTTTTGTTTTACCCACTCCCAATAATATAATGGCCATCCAAATATTGGCAACAACTATGTCTATGAGCACCATTCCGCCGTATTTTTCAGGATTATATTGGAATATTTCCAGCATGGCCGCTTGATTGGCACCACCACCGATCCAACTACCGGCAATGGTGGAAAGGCCTCTCCATATGGCATCAAAATCATTGCCGCCAACAGTATCCGGGGAGAATATGGAAACGATTAAAATGGCAATTGGCCCACCGATAATTATACCGGCACTACCGGTTAGGAACATGATAATAGCTTTAGACCCTAAATTGGATATGGCCTTTAAATCAATACTTAAGGTCATTAAAACCAAAGCGGCAGGCAGTAGGTATCTACTGGCCATAAAATATAAATTGGAAACCTCATCTGAAATTATACCTGTGCTGGCAAGAATAGCCGGTAATAAATAACACATCAGGACCGCAGGTACGATGGAATAAAACTTACTCCAGAAACCTGTCGTTAAACTAGAAGTATAAAAAATAAAGCCCAAACATAAGGCCAGTAGTCCAAAGACTACAGTATCATTTTCAATAAGGGGTTGTGAGAAAAGATAGTACATAAAAAATCAGGTAGGTTGCTGTTTTCAAATATAATCAAATTACCAACTGTTCTTCTATAAAATGGGCTACACCATCCTGGGTGTTTTTCAAAGTAACGTAATCGGCAATCAGTTTGACTTCATTTCTAGCATTGGCTACCGCAACACCACATCCAACATTTTCCAACATATCAATGTCATTGTAGTTGTCCCCGAAGGCGATGACATCTTTCAACGATTCATTTTTTTTCAACAGCAGCTTTATGGCTGAAAGCTTTGAGACCGATTTTGGGGCAATTTCAATAAGGGTATCGTTCGAGCGGTATAAATGTAACTTCGAACTAAATTTTTCTAGTAACAAAGGCATTAATTCATCCGCACTTGCTTTAGTTCCCATCAACATGATTTTATGGGCACCTACATTTCGTTTTTCCCAATTATCAAGTGTCTCGATTGTTGGCTGAAAGATGGGTCGGGTTTTGGTGTATTTGATTTCTGTTTCTACGCGTTGGGTTGATATCGGAACATACCATTCATCATTGTAATACAGTCCCAAATCTGTTTTTAAACCACTACATATTGTAGAGATTTCCCTTAACAAATCCATTGTGATGAGTATAGAGGTCAATTCTTTCTTACCTGAAAGAACGAGGGCGCCATTATAACAAACAAGGGGTTGATCTGTTATGCCTAAACTTTCTTGAATATATCGCATTGCGCTTGGCATTCTGGCCGATACCAAAATTACCCTTAGATGACCTTTGATTTTATTGATTTGGGAAATGGTAAATTCGGAAACATCACTTTTAGCGGATAGTAGGGTTCCGTCTAAATCCGAGCAAAGTAATTTGTACTTCATATCAAATGTTTAGCCAATAAGTTAATTTAAGATTGATGGATCGAAATTTAGGTTCAATGATATTGACCGAATAATTATCATTATAAACTATAAAGAGGTCTGATAAGGGTGCAAAACGCCATTGCAACCTAGAATTTATACCTAAATTATCACGTTGGTTGCTATATTGAAATAATGTAGACCAAAAAATCGATTTACTAAAGGTTATACCCACCCTTGGACTTACTAACCATAAATCTGCACTTGGATAGGGGTCAGGTAGACTAATCTTGTCGTAATTCAGGTTCAAACTCAACCGAACCTTTGGCTGTAAACGCAATGTTGCTTCTGCACTTGCCGAAAAACGTTCGCCGTTAAAGAAGTTACCGATTGAACTTTTCGCCTCTATTGCAAAAACATTGGCCTCATTGGATTTATACCCCATACCAAATGATCCAAAAGTATAGTCTCGGTTACCGGGAAGTTCAACGGCGCCCTCAGTATTTGTGGGATCAAAGGAATCGGTCAGAAAAATGTATTGATTGGAGTACCCAATATTGAATTCTGAGAAACTCTTAAAACGAAATTGGTAGTTGGCAGTAATTTCCTGATCTGTTTTTTTATAGTCCAACGTAGGCCTCCAAATTAGTATCGGGAAAATTTCTATGCCATGATTGTTGAGAGCACCCTTCTCAGGCCAGAAAAGGCGTTGTACGGATGTAGCGGATTTGATGATATCCGTTCTTCGGATGAACCCAAGGTCTGATCTAAAATCGTCATCAACAAAGGCTAAATCCGAAAAAACATTCCAAAATCTCGAATTTCTACCTAAAAAGGCGCCTGCAGACAGGTTACCTTGATTATCACCCGGTTGAAATGATTTGTGGGTATAGAATTTTCCGGACCACACATTATCAGGGCTGGCCAAATTATAATCAATTCCTATCACCCGGTTATACCTTTCTTCTTCAGTGATATAGTCTTCATCGCCAAAGGATTGTCGATTTATAAAAAACATACCGATATTGGAACGGGAAAATATTTTTTGCTGTAAAGCCAACATCATATTATTGTTTGATGCTATTTCTTGCTCCTCGTTTTTTGCGGTTTGTATGTTCAAGATACCCAAGCGCAGGTTGTTGTTTAATTTGCCACTTAACCGCACACCACCTAAAATGTCGTTCTGAATGGAGTTTCCCGAACTGTCATTGGCAATACCAATCCGACGCGAAAAGAAAGGGTTGGCATCTCTACTGCCCCCGTAGCTACCAAAAAGGTCATTATTGTCAATAAAAAATTGACGGCGTTCCGGTAGCGATATTTCAAACCGCGTAAGGTTGGTAAAAATGGCATCGACCTCGACATTTGAGAAATCAGGATTGATGGTGACATCTAAATTCATACCATTACCAATGGCTACTTTAACATCCCCTCCCACTTTTATCTTTGTATCACTTTCGTTGGTAACGAAGTTTTTATCTGTTATGGCGTTGATGTAGGGTATGATGGCGAGAGGGGTTCTTGACCTACCAAGGGGTTTTTCGAAATACATATCGCCCATAAAGGCGAGGTTGATTACGCTTTGATTTTGTGGGACTACATACCAATTACTTCTTTCGTTAGACTGCATATCAAAGCGATAGCTTTGGAATCGCCATTTTGTCTCTCCTTCCGAGAATTTCAAAGAAGTTAATGGAATTGCCATTTCAGCGATATAATAACCGTCGTATATCTTACTTTCACCTTTCCATTTAACGTCCCATGAAGTGGTGAATCCTCTTAGGTCTTGACCACCACCAGAAATCAAAACCTCCCTACGAACCCCAAGTGGATTTATTCCAAACAAAAAAGCGTTGGTGCCATCGTTAAAGGTGTCAAAGATCAAACTTATATTATCATTGCCACCGGCCCTAAAATCCCTTTCTAAAGATGGAATAACATAATTTGAACCGGGAGTGTATACTTTAATTGCTGCATAGAGGGTAGTTTCGTCAGTTACCATTCTAATGTCGGTCTGATGCACTGCCGGTATTGCATCTGAAGGGAAATATTGCTGAAATTCACCTGCGCTTTCAGCTATTTCCCAGATGGGTTCATCCAAAATGCCATCTATGGTGATTTTATCCGTAGTGTGCTTAACCGTAAAAGACTTATTGGGAGTTTGGCAAAAGGCTAGTACTGAAAAAAGAAAAAGTGCTATTGCACTTTGTATTTTGATCATTATCGAGGGATTAACTAAAAACCAAATGTAAGTTTTAGTTCCGTTAAAAAAATGCTAAAATCATTCATTTTTTTTAGGTATAGGCTCCCGTTTGGCTTCTTTTAAACTTTTCATAAGCATCCATTCAATTTGTCCATTGGTGCTACGAAACTCATCTGCTGCCCATTTTTCAATGGCCTGCAGCGTTGCTTCGTTTACCCGTAATGCAAATGGTTTTTTCTTACTCATGTAGAATTAAAACGTTTTAATTTTAAATCTGTAGGCTATTTTGCCAAGTTCATTCAAATTAATGGTTCAAGGTTCCCGTATTAACGATAGGTGCTACATCCTTATCCGAACAGAGTACTACCATAAGGTTGCTGACCATGGCAGATTTACGCTCATCATCCAAAGTTACCAAACCTTTTTTACTCAATTCTTCCAAGGCCATTTCTACCATGCTTACAGCCCCCTCCACAATTTTGTGTCTCGCGGCAACAATAGCGGTAGCCTGTTGTCTTTTAAGCATTGCATTGGCAATTTCTTGTGCATAGGCAAGATACCCAATACGGGCTTCAAGTACTTCTATACCTGCCATAGACAAACGTTCTTGGACTTCTTGCTCCAAAGCTTCGCTCACTTCGTTAACACTAGACCGCAATGTAATATCTTCGTCTAGACCTTCATCAGCAAAATTATCATAAGGGTACATGCTTGCCAATTTACGAACTGCGGCATCTGTTTGAACACGAACAAAATTTTGATAATCATCAACGTCAAAAGCTGCTTTGTAGGTATTGGTCACCCTCCAAACCAGAATGGTACTGATCATAATGGGGTTCCCCAGTTTGTCGTTTACCTTTAATCGTTCACTATCAAAATTACTGGCCCGCAATGAAATTCTTTTTTTGGTGAATAACGGATTTACCCAAAAGAGGCCATTTTCCTTTATAGTGCCCACATACTTGCCAAATAGAAGTAAGACTCTTGAACTATTGGGGTTGACCAAGACAAAGCCAGCAAGCATGATGATGGCTATGAAAATAATTAAGGCGCCAATATAAAATCTCAGCGAAATTATCCCTATCCCAATAAGGACAATGATAACGAATAACATTAGATAGCCATTTTGCGCCTTGTAGTTTTTTTCTGCTTTCATAAGAGGTGATATTATAATGATATCATAAATATATCAAAATAATTAAAATAAACAGTTATTTTTTTCTCTAAAATGAGAAATGAGGGCTATCCGTCAAATTTTTTTGTCTTCGTTTTATTCGGGTTTTTAAATAATCTTTTAAAAAATCCATCTCGTTTTATGGGATCACAGTCCATAGCCTCGAGAACAGATGGAGATGGTTTTGGAAAGGAACTTTTGGTTATCGGGTCAAACTCTTTATTGTTATTCAATTGTTGCATCCATAGAGCAAATAAAGGGAGTGCGGCATTAGCACCTTGGCCAATATTAGTGCTGCTGAAACCTATTTCGTGTTGATCGAGACCTACCCAACTGATATGCAAAAGATTGGGCATAAGCGCTATAAACCAGGCATCTTTATTGTTTTGTGTTGTACCTGTTTTACCTGCCATGTCGTTTTTTAATCCATAAGTGCTTCTCAATCTCGAAGCAGTACCTGAATTTATGGTCGACTTCATCATTTCGATCATAATTTGCCCCGTCTCTTTTGAAAATGCCGATTGTTCGCTCAATTCCGATTTAAATTCGGCCAGAACGGAATCCTTTTGATTGGTAATCCTTTTAATTAAAACGGGTTTTATATGTTTTCCATTATTTACATAACTGGTATAGGCTTGGGCCAAATCTAAAATTTTAATTTCACCGGTACCTAAGGCTATTGAAGGTTCATTCGGGAGTTTTTCCTCGATTCCCATAGCCTTTGCCATATTGATGACGTTACCGATACCAGCTTTCTCCATAACTTTTACCGCGATGGTGTTCACTGATTTGCTCAGCCCTTCTTCCATGGAATAATTAAGGTAGGCTTCATCCTTAGTTCCAGAGTTACCGGGTGACCAGCCTTTCAGGTTTTTATATTCCACTTCTTGAGCGGAAAAATAGGTGCATGGGGTAATGCCCTGTTCCAAAGCGGTAGTGTAAAGGATAGGCTTGAATGTAGAGCCAACCTGACGCTTGCTTTGGGAGATGTGATCATATTTATAGTGTTTGAAATTGATGCCACCGATCCAAACCAATACATCTCCGTTATTCGGATTTACAGCCAACGAACCCGTATTCAGAAACTTTGTATAGTGTTGAATGCTGTCCATCGTACTAGCGGTAACACCTTCATCACCTTGCCAGTCACTGAATATTTGTTCCCTTTTATCTTTTGTTAGACTATCAATGATTTGATCGTGTTGTAAACCTTGTTTCTTTAACCCTTTATAGGAAGCGGTTCTTTTTGCAATTTTTTGCAGTAAGGTTTTATCTTTAAGCCAGGGTGCGTTTTTACCGTAACTCTTTTCAAAAGCTCCCTGTAGTTCGGTCATGTGGGCCACCATAGCATTTTCAGCCAATTTTTGCATCTTGAAGTTTAGGGTGGTGTATATTTTTAGGCCGGAGGTATAAATATTGTAATCGGCTCCATTCTCATTTTGGGAGGCTATCCAACCTAGCATTTCTTTGCGTACCTCTTCCCTGAAATAGGGTGCTATGCCAGCATTATAATCAAACTCACGATAGTCAAGATTTAATTTTTCGGTAGCCAACTCTATTTTTTGTTCATCGGAAATAAATCCGTTGCTATTCATAGCGCTCAGCACTAAATTTCTACGTTCAATGCTTTTTTCGGGAAATAGTCTTGGATTATAGCCATAGGTAGCCTTTAACATACCCACCAAAGTGGCCGCCTGGTTTATGCTTAAGTCTTCGGTACGGGAATTATAGAATTTAAGGGAAGCACTCTCAATACCAAAGGTGTTGTCACCAAAAGAAACTGTGTTGAGGTAGTTTGTAAGAATTTCGTCCTTGGTAAAAATATGCTCAAGTCTCTTGGCAATGATCATTTCCTTGACCTTGTTCACGACCAGGTTGGTTTGTTTTCGTTCTTTCCTTGGATAGAGGTTTTTTGCCAGTTGTTGTGTTAGGGTACTGCCACCACCAGAGGAGCTATCGCCCATGAGTATGGTTTTAAATCCTACACGTAACAGACTTTTAACATCGATACCAGAATGCCCATAAAATCGTTCATCCTCAATGGAAATCAAGGCTTGCTTTAAATGATCCGGAAATTCTGAAAACGAAACGGGCTGGCGATCATAGAGGTAGTACTTTCCAATAAGTACGCTATCGGCCGTAAAAACCTCTGAAGCAATCTGATATTGAAAATTTGAAAGTTCTTTTTTAGATGGAATTTTCCCCCAAGCTCCAACATATATGCTAGCGATAACAAGAAAGATAGCGCCAAATAATCCAAGTAGTCCCCAGCCGAGATACTTGAATATTCGGGATTTATGTTTTAATGCAAAGGATGGCTTTTTCTTCATTTATGCAAGTTCCAATATAAATTTAACCTTACCGAAGTTTTAACAATACCTTAAAATTTGAAATCTTATTTTTGGACAAATTTCTGATGATGAAGACTATTCTAATACTGTTTTTTCTAGCGGCAAACCTAACTTTTGCCAATGATATGGTATGGTCCAAAACTGGGCACAGGGTTGTAGGGGAAGTTGCAGAAAAATATTTAAGTAGAAAGGCAAAACGTGCCATCGATGATTTATTGAACGGTGAAAGTTTGGCAGCAGTAGCAAATTTTGGTGATGAAATAAAAGCGGACAGAACCTATAGTAAATTCAGTGCTTGGCATTATGTGAATATTTCTTCGGATAAAACATATGCTGATATAGAACCAAGTAAAAATGGTGATTTGGTGCAAGGAATCAATACGTGTTTGGAGATTATAAAGGATGATAAAAGTAGTAGGGAGGATAAGGTTTTTTACTTAAAATTTTTAGTACATCTTATTGGTGATTTACACCAGCCTATGCATATAGGTAGAGTGGAGGATAAGGGTGGTAATGATATACAGTTACAATGGTTTGGTAATGGAACCAATCTACATCGACTTTGGGATTCCAACATGATAAATGATAATGGAATGAGTTTTACCGAACTGGCATCGGAATTTCCCGAAATATCCAAACAAAAAGTGAAGTTTATACAGAGCGGCACGTTACTGGATTGGGTAGCCGAATCGCATCAATTAGCCGACAAAATATACGACTCTGTAGAAGTAGGTGAAAAACTAGGGTACAGGTATAGTTATGATTGGTGGGATACTGTTGAATCACAATTACAAAAAGGAGGAATACGCCTTGCCGCCGTCTTGAACGAAGCCTTTAAATAGATTACCTTTTCGATATTTTGTTGCCGGATATATGTCGTTGCCGAGAACATCTGAATCTGTCCATGTCGTTCGTTCTTAGTTTCGCATGTTTGGTTGCCCGACCTTGAACCCGCTTGCGCCACATTCTAAAACTACTTGCTTTCATTTCGCTGCGCATAATTTCAATGGTTTTCTGCTCAGAAATTCCAAATTGAAATGTTATGGCCTCAAAAGGGGTACGGTCTTCCCAAGCCATTTCTATAATACGGTCTAATTCGCGTTCGGTAAATTCTTTTTTCATAGCCTCGTAAAGATACTAAGTAGGTGGCATTTCGTTCAAAGCTTTACCCACTTTAAGTATTATTTAATAATCCTAAAAGTTAAATTGATTCGTTCACCCACCCGTTTGGCTGTTTTTGCAATTTGGTGCTTCCAATGATGCTGGGTCGCACCTTTCATTAATAATAGGCTGCCATGCTCCAATAGAAGTTTATGTTTTAAAGCAGGATCTGTGTTATGCTTTAAGTGAAAGAAACGTTCTACCCCCAAACTTACCGAAGCAATTATTGGATTTTTACCCAATTCCTTTTCATTATCCGCGTGCCAACCGTTGCTATCTTTACCGTCCCTGTACCTATTGATAAGACAGGTTGTGAATTGTACCTGGGCTATATCCTCGACATTTTTTTTAATTTCAAATAGCTCAGAAGTAAATAAGCTGGGCTGCATTGTAATATTTGAGTAGGAGTAGGGCTTGTTATTGTCTGCGTACAATGCGGTCAGTCGCGGTTGGGGATATGTTTTGCCAAATACCGTGATATCGTCTTGCTGCCAAGGTATATTAGCTTTTAAACTTTCAAAATAGTCATCTGCGGCTTTTACCGGAATAAAATTCGGGTAGTAACTGATATCACTATCCTGTAGTTCTAAATTTAGGGTATGGTCAAACAAGCCGGGCATTACGCCAAAACTTTTTTTAATTCATTTCTGTATTCCGAAGGATTTTGTCCGGTAAATGCCTTGAAAGATTTATTAAAATGTGAAAAGTTGTTGAAGCCACATTCAAAGCAGACATCCGTAATACTCATAGGTTTTTCCGCCAATAATTTAGAGGCATGAACCAATCGATATTCATTAACGAACTGTATGAATGTCTTATTGGTGATTTTTTTGAAATACCTACAAAAGGAAGGTATGGTCATGCTCACCATAGCCGATATTTCGTCCAATGTAAGTTCTTCCTTGAAATTGTTTTTTACATGATTGAAGACCACATTAATACGGTCATTATCCTTAACATCGGTCGCAAAAGAAAATCCTTCACCATTCAGCAATCGTATATCTTCGGAATTACCCAATTCGTTAAGTATATTTAAAATGGACAGCAGTCGTTGAAAATCTGTTTGGTATTCCAATACTTCCATTTTATCGCCTATTTTTCGTTTTGTCTTGCCGGAGAAGGCTATACCTCCACTGGCAACATTGATTAGGCTTTCAATTTTCTTCATCTCCGGAATCTTAAAAAAGTCGGTCCCCAGAAAATCGGTTTTCATCTGAATAACGGTTTCACTGGTATTTCCGGTAAGGGCATCGGTAAATCCACAATGGGGCAGATTGCTTCCGATAAGTATAAGGTCACCATTCGTATAATAAGATACGTGGCTGCCAATTTGCCGCTTACCTGAACCACCGTTAACGTAGACCAGCTCCAATTCTGGATGAAAATGCCACACATTATTTTTATTCAATCGATGCTCATCAAATTTTTGATAGGTAAAGGAATGGCCAAAATCTGGCTCTATAGCTTCAAAAGTAGGTTTCTGTTTTAGCATACTATTTTTATTTGCTACTATAAAATTAATAAACCTTAATCGGGTATTTATTTGCAAAATTAACCATAATATATGCAATATTAACATAAAGACTTAAAACCGTGCTTAACTTAGTTAAAATAGAACATAATCTGGAAAAATATGATGTAGTGGCACTCGCAAATGGATGGTAAATTTGTAATGAAATTTAGTATTAACCTAAAAATTAATTTATTATGAAAAACATTATAAAGTTTACAACTGTTGTTGCCTTTATGTTCGCTAGTGTAGCATGCATGGCAAGAGAACCTAAATTGAACTTATTATCTGCAGGAAAAGCTAAAAGTGTCGTTTTGACCATGCAGGCATCTGCCAAAGGAACTCAAATTGGCTTAAGGGATGCCGATCTTAATGTCATTTATTCCGAAAGAATGTCTGAAGGGCATTTTAGTAAAATATTAAATCTTAAGGATTTGATGGATGGCACCTATTACCTATCGGCAGATGATAACTTCAAAAACTATTCTTACACAATGGTTTTAGAAAATGATTCTGTAAAAATCACAGAAGCCGATGAAGATTTTAAGCCATTCTTTAGAAAGACCAAGAATATGGTTTTTATGAACTATTTGAACTTGGACAAAGCTGAACTTTCCATTAAAATATATGATGCCGAGAGCAGAACTGTATTTTCACAAGAAGTATCAGATGAAATGATTGTAGAAAAAGCGTTCAATTTCAAAGATGCCTATGCAGGCACTTATACTTTGATTGTTAAGTCTGCCGGTAAAACCTATTCAGAAAATTTTATTGTTAATTAAGTTGATTTCAATGAGAGGGGACGGGAGCGTCCCCTTTTTTTATGTTCATAATATAAGATAGGAATAGGCCCAGAACATAAGTACAAATTGAAGCGGCAACCTTGAAAACAGGACCCATTTCGGAAAGCCGGCTCCAGCTTTTTCACTTGACAACATATAAAAGTGTACCAAAAGGAATACGCTTAGCATTGCGATAATACCATATATGGCGATGTCTTTGGTAGGTTCAAATAAGAGTCCGATTCCCAGGATGATTTCTGTAATACCGCTCAAAAGAACAAGTTGCTTATGAAAAGGAAGGTATCTGGGCATTATTCTCAAATAGACCTTAGGCTTTAAAAAGTGCATGAGACCTGCAAAAATGTACATTGCAGCCATTAGGTAAAGATGCCAGGGATATATCATAATTTAATTGAACTAAAGGATTTTGTAATGTGTTTATAATGCATCGAAAATTTCATTTTTTCGTCGATATCTTTTTGTTTGCTTCATGCTCACAAGCTACGATGTTAGGGCACAAATAAGCGGTATCTTTTCATTAATATTTATGTTGAATGTTTATTGCAAATATCTTTTAAATCTATCTTTTTTGTATTGTGGAACAGCTTCATTGGCCATAAAAAGCTGAAGCAGTTGCTTGGATTTTATCTTAGCAAAGATCAGCTCATAAAATTGCTGCACGGTTAGCAAATTTGTTGATTTCGCTATCAATTCTACAGTATCACCCGTACTTACACGGCCTTCTTCCAAAATCTTCACATAGGTACCTGGATGATTGTGTGCGATAAACTTTTTAAGTATGTTTTGGTTCCCGAAGCGTATACCCAATTTGTAACAAGGTTCACGGGGTTGTGATATCTGCACCAATGCATCACCAATTTTATAAATATCACCAATACAAATTTTGGATTCATCCAAACCTTCTACTGTTAAATTTTCACCGAACATACCCCAGTCCCATTTAAGTTCTGGGTATAATTTTTCCCAATATCCATAATGATCCGATGAAAAAAGATAGCAGGCCTTGTTTGATCCACCGTGGTGTTCCCGGTCAATAATCGTATCGTGCTTCACATCATTTTTTGTCAAAAAAAGATCATTCTCCGTAGGATATTTAAAAATACCCGTCTGTTCTTTTTCCCCGTTCCATTCAAAAGTTACGGGTTTTCCAATATTTGTTGAAATAACCTTCATACGGTGAAGTTAAAAAAAAGAATATCAAAAGGTGTAGCAATTAAAAAATCTTAATGTCAACGAAAAAAACCGCTTCAGGTGGTGAAGCGGTTTTTTCATTAAATTCCTTTTGGAAATTTTTACTTCACCATCTCGTAACTACGCTTAATAAAATCGGTCA
>JBBSKR010000054.1:0-20116 GCA_038256135.1 Flavobacteriales bacterium
AATACAAGTGCATCTAGAATAAGTGATTATATGAACGGAAAAAGAGAAATTACTTTGAATGTTGCAAAAGCTTTGCACCAAAAACTGAATATCGATAGCGACATTATTTTGCAGTAACTTTTGAACTATGGTTAAAAAAGAAAATACTGATTCATATGAAGAGAAGCTTCAGAGATTAAGGGAAGAAATCGAAAAAGGCTTGAACAGTGGTGAAAGTAACAGAACTGTCCAAGATATTATAGCTTCCAAAAATCGTTCTCGAAATAAAGAAGAATAAACTATGGAAAACAAAATACTAATAAAAGAAACCAAAAGGTTTCACCTATTTTCCACCCCGAACCCCCCTACCCCAATGTTTACAGGAACAAGAAGATACTGCATCGGGAAATAACCGCTGGTTTTATTTTAACATTAATGACTAAAAATCAAATATTCATTAATTTCTTCAAAATTCTGGTTTTCAGTTAATTGTTATATTTTAGCATTCTTTTCTGTCTCATTTTCATCTCGATATTGAATTTTAGCTTCGAGATACAAAATGGGAAAAGGGATAGGAGCATCTACTCGTGATAAACTCACTTCTGACGAGCTACAAAAATCATCAAACACGCCGTGTAAACTCCCACTCTTAAAACGAGCTTTCCTATTTTCAGCATTGACGGGCATACCCTGGTCCGATATCAACAAAATGAAATGGTCTGAAGTACGAGAAGAAGGTATTGATGAGAACGGTCTTCCCATTCTCCGAATTGTGTTTAAGCAGGAAAAAACGGATGGCGTAGAATATTTATATATATCCCAGCAAGCCAGGCAATTTTTTGGGAAACGAATGAAGGAAAAGGAAAGAGTATTCAAAGGACTTCGATATAATGCCCATATGAAGCTTCAATTATTGCGCTGGTGTATAGATGCCGCAATCAGTAAGCATATTAACTTACATTCTTCGCGCCACACCAACGCTGTTTTGCTTTTGGAGAATGGAGCTGATATTTTACCGTGTCTAAGCGTCTAGGACCTCGAGAAGTAAGAATTACAGCAATCTATGCGAAAATCATCGATAAAAAAATGAAGGAGGCTGCGCACTTAATTCCCAAGTTGAATCCAACTATTGATTAAACGGTATTTAAAGACTTTGTTACTAAATAAAGTGTCCCATAAAAAGGGGAATTAACGAGAATATTAAAAAAACGCAAGAATTGAACGCTTGAAATATTGGCATCTGTTGGTTTAAGAATAGTCCTATTTAACTGCCGTTTTTTGGGACTTCTTGATGGCAATAAATCGATAGTTATAATTGTTTACTTTTATTATTTATGAAATAGATATATGATCAAAGATCATATTCTCACTTTAGTGTTTATTGGGGAAGAAACATTTCGCCAAACTTTGAAAAACACCAATCTCTATGGATTATCAAACATTCCAACCTTGTAGGGATTTAAATGAATTTGACAAATGCTAATGGACACTCAATATGCTCAAAGAACCAAGTCCTCAAAAACATTGAATTGTACCTGATCGATGTGTTGAAATAATTTTTGATTAGGCGATAATATTAAAAGATATGTATCCGAAGAAAATTTTATTATTCGAACTCCTCCGTTGATTTTAGGTCAGATAACAGAACCTTTCTATATTGAACCCGTCGGATTTGTCAATACATTTGCCATTCGCTTTTTTCCTTGGGGATTTAACCCTGTTACTACTTTACCCGTCAAAAATTAAGAGAACATTGAGACCAGATTACATATTTTTATTGACAAAAGCATCTCAAAAAATTTGGAATACAAAATTTCAAATGCAACTACAACATCGGAAAGAATAAAATATATTAAGTACTTCCAATTTTACCTGGACAGGGATCGAACCTAGGTTTCTAAATGGTGGTAAATATCTTTAAATAAGTATTTGAAACTAATCCGATTTCCTATCATTCTATGCTTTAAGAATTTAAAAACAGACGGCTTTGAAATGTAAACCGATGGTTGCTCTTGGCTAGATTTTACTCCTTAGTAAAAACAGGAATCTTCTTTTTTAATTTTCTCGAAACTAGATAAATTGGAATCAAAGAGGGTTGAGAAATGTATGGGTTTTAGAGATCTAAAAAACATTTTCATTAACCATTAAAATAATGGGGAGATTTAGCAAAGGAAACCTTATTTTTATAGTGTCTTTATCCGTAATTAAACAGAAAAACACAGGATATGGATCAAGAACATATTATCAGATTATTTTAACACCATTTATCGTTGTTACCTTGTTGCTTGTAATTTGTTCAATTCTTTGGGTTAGGACAAATGTTTCAATAAAAGAAACACAAAGCAAGGAGGGCCTTTAAAAAATAAAGCGAAATCATTACTCAAATTCACTGATTTGAAATAGGTTTGGGCTAAATTAAAAGTAAGTAGTTTAATGGTTGTCCTAAAAAAACTTATTTCTGCAATTACTGATTTGATTCCCATAATATTGGTGGTTGTTTTTTTTCAACTGGTGGTTATCCAACAACCATTTCCCAATATAGGGGAGGTAATTTTCGGCAGCTTTTTCGTGATAATCGGGTTAATGCTATTCATTGAAGGTCTGGAAATCGGATTGTTTCCCATTGGAGAGGCTATGGCATACGCCTTGGCCAAGAAAGGAAGCCTTTTTTGGTTAATGTTGTTTTCATTTGCCCTTGGTTTTTCCACTACGATTGCTGAACCGGCACTGATAGCAGTAGCGAACGAAGCTGGAAGAATAGCGGCACAGGCCAGATTAATAGATAATGCGCAAGATACGATTGATAATTATGCAATGGGATTGCGGTTATCGGTAGCTTTTTCGGTAGGATTGGCCATTGTAATCGGTGTATTAAGAATACTTAAAGGTTGGCCCGTTTATTATTTGATCATTGGCGGTTATGTTATTGTAATGCTTATGACCATAGTGGCCCCCAAGGAAATTATAGGCTTGGCCTACGATGCAGGGGGAGTCACTACTTCAACCATTACGGTTCCACTCGTAACGGCTTTGGGGGTTGGGCTTTCCAATACGGTCAAGGGCAGGAGTCCTTTGGTAGACGGATTTGGGCTTATTGCCTTCGCATCCCTTTTACCCATGATATTTGTTATGGGCTATGGTTTATTTTGGTTTTAAGATATGTTGGACGTAATTTCTTTTTTAAAGGATTTTTTTCAAATACTGTTGTATACGGTACGTGACGTGGCGCCTATTCTCATATTGATAGTGTTTTTTCAACTAGTTGTGTTGAAACAGCCCATACCACACCTGAAACGGGTTGCCCTGGGAGGGGTCTATGTAGTTTTGGGTCTTGCATTTTTTCTCTTGGGATTGGAGAAGGCTTTATTTCCCATCGGTGAGATTATGGCCACCCAATTATCCGATCCTTCCTTTTTAGGAACTACTGTCGGCGAGGAACTTGATTGGAAATCGTATTACTGGATCTATATTTTTGCGGCCTTGATCGGTTTTTCCACTACAATCGCCGAACCGGCCCTTATTGCTGTTGCCATGAAGGCAAATGAGGTCTCGACAGGCACAATCAGCCAATGGGGGCTTAGGATTACTGTGGCAATCGGGGTTGCTTTTGCACTTGCTTTAGGCACTTTTCGAATCGTTTCGGGAACCCCTTTACATTTATATATAATGGGAGGATATATTGTGGTAGTCATCCAGTCTATTTTTGCACCAAAAAAACTTATTGCCCTAGCCTATGATTCTGGTGGGGTTACCACCTCTACGGTCACCGTACCTTTGGTAGCTGCACTAGGCTTAGGCCTATCTACGGCAGTGCCGGGAAGAAACCCTGCAATTGATGGCTTCGGATTGATCGCATTCGCGAGCGTATTCCCGATCATTTCCGTATTGGGGTATGCCCAATTCATGCATTTAAGAGTAAAATTGTTTAACAAAATAAGAAAACCATGAAATTTAAGTTGATTATGGCCTTTGTAAAACCGGACATCACCGACAAGGTGGTGGACGCCATGAAAAGTGAAGGCGCAACAGGTGCAACGATTATACCCGGCAGAGGTACCGGAGTACATGAAGCCAAGTCCTTTTTTGGACTAAGTATTGAAGACCAGACGGATATTCTTGTATTTTTGGTCGAAGAACATGTAGTGGAAAAACTTTTGAAAGTCATTGAAACTGCCGGTGATTTTGACAAGCCAAGTACGGGCATCGCTTTTGCCCTACCCATAGAGCATGCCGTAGGATTGGGCAGTCAGATGAAAATTTTCAAAGATCAGGCCCGAGATGACTATTTTTGAAACCAAATTAATTTAGCTGCGTTATGAGAGACAAAAGAGATTATCAAAGTGCAAGGGATGCCATGGCAAAAAAAGTTGTTTTTATTGATGGTATGGCAACCACCAAAGAAGCGGTAGAGCTTATGCGTAAAGAAAGCGTAGAGGCCCTTATTGTTAAAAAACGTTATGAACAGGACGCTTATGGAGTTGTAGTTGTGCAGGATTTTATCAAGGGGGTAATCATTCAGGAAAGGACCTCGGAGGAGGTCAATATTTTTGAGATTATGACCAAACCGATCATTAGCGTACCCGCCACAATGGATGTGCGTTATGTTGCTAGATTGCTTGTTCGGGCAGGGTTGAGTATGGCTCCCGTAGAGGAGGATGGGAAATATATTGGTATGATTTCGCTTTCTTCTATCGTATTGGACAATTTATCATTCTGATTCTTCAATCAGCGGAAGGCATCGAAGCTGAAGTACTCTATGAAGTTGATCCCGTCCATTTGGAACTTGTTGACCTCGGCACCGAACGCGACCTTCTTGACCTCCCCCGCGCACGAGGAGCCAGATATAGTCTTTGGCAATACTTATGATACGGCCGTTCGGGTTCTTCCCCTTGTGGAAGATAGCTTGTTGTTGGGAATTGGATATTGGCCAACATAGTTACCCATGAGTAATACGCCAAAGCCAATCTTCGCTTGGTGGAATTGATAAAGCTTGTAGATGATAATATGCAATTGGAAAACCCTTTAGCGCAAGAGCTATTAGCGGTGAGCAATATTATCGAGCAATATGAAGAAATTCATTATCCAATCGGATTGCCTAACCTTATAGAAATGATTGAATTACGCATGTTCGACCACACTACAAGAGCCAAGAAACTAGACTTTTTTTATCTTGGTTCTTGATCCTTGGTCCTTGAAAAAGATACTTGATTGTATCAATGGTACACCCGAGGCAGAGCCTCAGGGAATTCTATTGATTAAAAAAAAATAAGCCACTACAAAGTCCCTTGAATTGAAACGTCCCCAAAGCACAAAAGAAAATAAACGCACATCACAATACCAAGGAAAACTTCAAGAAAGTGGGCTAAAATGGATGTGTATTATAATTGTAATTTTGAAAGAATTCAGTTGGTTAGCATTGTACTCTTGATATGATATAATATTGGCAAAAAAAAAGTTGCCTTCAATTTTATTCAATAGAGTTAATATTCGTTTTGATTTTCTCCTTTGTTTTTATCCCAATCGAATATTTTTATATGCTGTTAGCTTGTAAATAGTTTCCTCAAAAAAAGAAGGAAAGATATTGAAAAGTGAACTGGGTATTCAAACGCCCATACTTGCAGATTTTAGTATTACATTACCTTATTAGACCAAACCGTCCCCAAGACATGAACAATAAGAGTTTACCAAAACATGAACATTATTAAACTCCTACCATTATGAAAGATGAAACGATTACAGAAAAGAAGTCACGTCTTAGCGAAAAAAAATACGGTTCCAAAATTGATATAGCAAAGATTCAAGAATTAGTTAAAAAAAACAAAAAGTCGGAATCCCAAGTTTCGGAAATAATTTTTTTGACCACCTATCCTCCACGGGAGTGTGGAATCGCCACATACTCCAAAGACCTCGAAAGGGCGCTTTCGGATAAATTCGGAAAAAGCTTTACCTTAAAGATATTCCCGCTCGAATCGAAAAGCGAACAGCACCAGTATCCCAAAGAAATAGCGTATGTGCTGAACACCAACAATACCCTCGACTTTCATATCGCCTCGCATCGCATCAACACCGATCCCAACGTTGAATTAGTATTGATCCAACATGAATTTGGTCTGTTCAAGGATAACGAAAATGCTTTTTTGGAATTTATGAAGTTCCTGGATAAACCGATCGCCATTACATTCCATACCATTCTTCCTGAGCCAACGCCCGAATTGAAAAAAAACGTACAACAAATGGCTGCGCTTAGCGATGCGATTATCGTAATGACCCAAACCTCAGCGGACATTCTGACCCGAACCTATGGCGTACAGGCCGATAAAATTACGGTCGTTCCGCATGGTACCCATTTGGTACGATACGAGAACAAGGATGCTTTAAAGGAAAAATATAATCTATCAGATAAAAAGGTCCTTTCCACCTTCGGCCTTATAGGTCCTGGAAAAAGTATCGAGACTACCTTACTTGCGCTTCCTCATATTATAGCAGAATTTCCCGAGGTTGTCTTTTTGATTATCGGCCGCACCCATCCGATCGTGGTCAAGGAGGATGGCGAAACATATCGAAATTTTTTGGAAGATAAAATCCAAGAACTGGGTATCGTTGATCATGTGCGATTCATAAATGAATTTGTTCCACTAGAGGAGCTTTTGGAATATCTACAACTCACCGATATCTACCTGTTTACCTCAAAAGACCCATACCAAGCCGTCAGCGGGACCTTCTCTTATGCCCTTAGCTGCGGTTGTCCCATAATTTCTACGCCCATACCGCACGCACTCGAAGTCTTAAAGAACGATGCAGGTATCTTGTTCGATTTTAAGGATTCAGGGCAATTGGGAAAGGCCGTCGTACAACTGCTCGGAAACGAAGAAGCACAACATAAACTGAGCCTGAACGGATTGAACACGTCTGCAACTTCGGCCTGGGAAAATGCCGCTATCGCCCATGCCAAAATTTTTGAGAGGTTGGGAAAGGGCATTCGCCTAAAATACCGCAAACCATCAATAAATATCAAACATATCAAAAAGATGACTACGGAGGTCGGTATCATCCAATTTTCCAATATCAACCGTCCAAACATCGAAAGCGGTTATACGCTGGACGATAACGCACGAGCCTTAATCGCCCTCTGCCAGCATTATCAGTTAACTGGCGACGTTTCGGATCTGAAATACATTAAGATCTATTTTAATTTTATACAATGTTGTTTCCGTCATGATGCTAAGTTCTTGAACTATGTGGACAAAGACTGTCAATTCACGGTTCAGAACGATTCGGAAAATCTAGAGGATGCCTGTGGAAGGGCCATTTGGGCATTAGGATACCTGCTTTCGATAGCAAACCAATTTCCAGAAGCATACCATGGTATCGAAGATAGGGCACGGTTTGTCTTTGAAGAGGCCGTAAAGCAAATGGAAGACGTTCACTCCCCACGCAGTATGGCCTTCGTAATCAAGGGACTTTACCATTATAGCCATGCAAACGATAGTAAATGCATGAACGAACTCGTTACGAAATTCGCCGATCGGTTAGTGCAAATGTACAGGCATGTAGCAAGGAACCAATGGAATTGGTTCGAAAGCTATTTGACCTACGGCAATGCAGTTTTGCCTCATGCCATGTTGATGGCCTACTCGATGACACTCAACGGCAACTATCGAAAAATAGCCCAAGATGCCTTTGATTTTCTATTGCTCAAAATTATGACCGGCAATTCCATTCGCGTGATATCCAACAAGAACTGGTTAAAAATTGAGGATACTTTGGACAAGGACTTTAAGGGCGGCGAACAACCCATCGATGTCGCCTATACCATTTTGGCCTTGGGCTATTTCCACAAAATATTTCCAGATTGTGGGTATGATGAAAAGATGGAAGGTGCCTTTAATTGGTTCCTTGGGGAAAATCCTTTGAAACAAACCATCTACAACCCTTGTACAGGAGGTTGTTATGACGGGTTGGAACTGCACAACGTAAACCTGAATCAAGGGGCCGAATCGACGATAAGTTACCTTTTGGCCCGGATGGCCTTCGAAAATGTTCAGCTGCACTGAATTATTCATAGTTCATCCTAAGACATACGAAGGAGAGTGTTTAAGATTGTTGTAGGGTACCTAAAAAACATATAAACACATGAAAATTGCCATGCTCTCGCCTATCGCTTGGCGGACACCGCCCAAAAAATATGGACCATGGGAGCAGGTAGCTTCCGTACTTACCGAGGCACTCGTAAAAAAAGGGTTGGATGTTACTTTGTTCGCTACCGGGAATTCCGTTACCACTGGTAAGCTACAATCGGTTTGTGCAACTCCCTATGCAGAGGATATCAATGTAGATGCCAAGGTTTGGGAGTGCCTCCATATCAGTAATTTGATGGAGCAGGCAGACGATTTCGATATCATTCACAATCATTTCGACTTTCTGCCCCTGACCTATTCCCGGTTGATTAGAACACCCATGGTCACAACGATTCACGGGTTTTCGTCCGAGAAGATTATCCCGGTCTACAAAAAATATAATTATGGTTCAACGTACATTTCCATATCCGATTCGGATCGACATCCTGAACTGAATTATTATCGTACGATTTACCATGGTATCGATGCGACAAAATTTGAATTTCAGGAACATAAGGAAGATTATTTGTTGTTCTACGGCAGAATCCATCCGGAAAAAGGGACTGCAGAGGCCATTGAAATTGCCAAAAGATGTGGCTATCCCATCAAAATAGCAGGCCTCATCCAAAACCAATACTATTATAGCAAGGAAATCGCCCCTAAGCTGGACAATAAAAATGTAATGTACTTGGGAAACGTCGGCCAAGAGGAAGGCAACAGATTGCTGGGTGGGGCGAAGGCACTGTTACATCCGATAACTTTCGATGAACCCTTTGGCCTTAGCGTTGCCGAGGCCATGATGTGCGGTA
Organism: Flavobacteriales bacterium; assembly: GCA_038256135.1. Taxonomy (GTDB): domain Bacteria; phylum Bacteroidota; class Bacteroidia; order Flavobacteriales; family Flavobacteriaceae; genus Maribacter. Next base: position 8,906 of record JBBSKR010000054.1, read on the forward strand.
CGCCCGTTATCGCTTTTGACAGGGGTAGTATGCCAGAATTGATACAAAATGGCAAAACGGGATACCTGGTCAAGACTATAGATCAAGCGGTAAAAGCGGTTAAAAATTTAGCTGAAATTTCACCACAGGATTGCCGGAAGCATGCCCTCGAAAAATTTGGAATCGACACCATGGCCGATGGGTATGTTCAAATTTATAAAGAGGTTTTGGGATAAGACAATGCTATGTTTTTATCCATAAAATTCTGGCTCTGTCCCGGGTGTACCATCCAGATAATCAATTCTACTTAGAGCAAAGAAACAAGAGTCAAATAAAAGGTAAAGTTTGTGCCTTGGGGCAGGCAGTTCCTAATGCTAATAGCCTCGGGAATCTTGTTTCAGACACCACGATTATTGCGTCGAAAAGTTCATTTATCCCTAGCCCCTTAAAGCTTTCATCAGCTCGCCCATATCAACGGTGGCATAGGATGAGGAGTAATCGGATACGGCATAAGGTAATATAAGATTTTCGTTATGTATTATAGAACCGCAGGAATATACCACGTTCGGAACATAACCTTCCCGTTCCTCTTCCAAAGGAGATAGTAAGGGTTCTGAAAGTCTTCCTATTTGTTTGGTCGGGTCGTCGAGATCAAACAGCGATGCGCCAATGCAATACCTTCGCATTGGCCCAACACCATGGGTAATTACCAACCAACCTTCCGTTGTCCAAAGCGGTGCCCCGCAATTTCCTATTTGTGTAAACTCCCACGGGTATTTGGGCTCTTGAATCTTGATCGGGTCGTTCCAAAGCGTATTCCGATCGGAATACATAAGGTAATTATTCACCCCGTCAACACGTGCAAGTACGGCAAATTTACCATTGATTTTTTTAGGAAAAAGGGCAAAATTCTTGTTCTGTGCCCCTTTGCCGTGTATGGGCATGATACGAAAGGTATTAAAATCATCCGTCGACAACAGTTTGGGCATTATGGTGTGTCCATCATAAGCGGTGTAGGTGGCGTAAATTTTTTCCGTTCCATCATCCTCCTGAAAGCGAACAAACCGTGCATCCTCGATACCTTTGCTTTCGGATGGTGAAATGGGAAAAATAACCCGTTCGGATATATCGGAATCCAAGCTGAATTCTACATCGTAGTACGAATCGACCAACCAAGTCATTTCTTCAAGTGCCAATTTCTTATTGGTATCAAGCCCGTTAGATAACACCTTATCGACCGAATTCCGTAATTGGTGGTATTCGAAATGGTCGGGTAAATCTTCCATGATTATAGATGAATATTGCTTTGATATTTTCATCTCACGAAGCTTTTGCACAAACCTACCCTTATCATAAGATTTTTTTTGAACGATTTTGGGTAAATCAATGTGGTTGCGCACTTTCATCATTTTCAAATCGTTGTTCGCATCCAGGATACCCCTTCGAAAAACAATGGAGGAAAGATGTCCTTCTCCCGTTGCCCTAAACGAAATAACTACCCTTCGCTCCCCTTTCGCCAAAAACGATTGGTCAAAATCTTCAATGATGGAGGGATTAAAAATAGCGGCTGACTCAATCGAATATTCCATTGTAGAATAAGAACCAATCAATAATTTCCGTTCGTTAGATAATTGGGAAAGGTCCAACCCCATACGGTATAGAAGAGCGCTATGGTTTTCATAGTGCCTGAGAAATATCTGGGAGATATTTCGGTGACGTCCCACAAACTCACGTAAGGTGTGATCAAGTTCACGGACAACCGAGGCATCATCAAGGGCCATTATACGGTTTACTAGATTGCTAGTGCGTTCCTCTCCATTGTTGAAGAATCTGGCGACCACCCTGCTCGCATCAGGAAGGAATTTTAGGTTTTTACGTGTTACGGGAACTCTCATAGGTTTCTTAGAAAAACGGTTAAGTTAAACTTTATAAATAGTATTGCATTGGTTTTAATAGCATTTTATCATTTTATAGTCCAACGGTTTTATTGAAATTCAGTAGCGTCCGGTAAAGAATAAAAACCGCTACGTATTAAATACGTAAGACCTAAGATTAAAAGGTCTAGTTCAATAAAGCGTTGTTTTTGTTTTTATTTGAGTTTAAGAATTTATTGAGCTGACTTGAATATAGAATATCGGATTATTCCCTTTAGGGCCAGGAAAAAAATAATCGCATTTTCGGTATTTTGTTCTCCCCCATCCCTAAAGAGCGACAAAACGCCGAAAAAATCCAAATTTCTATAATAATAGCCATTTTAAACCAAAGCCATTTAGCTTAATCAACTTTCTCTATGGGCACTATGAATTCACAGCGTTATAATTCAAAAAAAATACCCATAACCAATAAGATAGGGACTGTTTTTTACACTTTCAAATCAAAATCAAAAAATGTCTCAATTTCAACATAAATATGGGTTTTGAAATAGCATTGGAATGTTAACCGGGCAATAACGCCAACGTTAAAGTTAAATGCAAATGCAAGTTCCAAAAACATCGCGTTCTATTTAGCTTGATTCAGGTTTCACACATTTAGCAACTACCTTAAACCCCCATCTTAAACGTAATGGAAACTTCCCCCGTCTCCTTATTGACATTGACCTTGGGTTTCCCGGATGCGGCAATATCATTACCGGTGCTCATCTTGTAGATACCGGTCAAGAACTCCATGCCTTTGGTCATGACCTCTTCCATTTGGGCGAAATCGGTTTCCCCCACTTTACCAGTAGTTCTGCTTTTTTCTCTACCGTTCTGGTTCGCGTTGGTAGATACTGAGTTTTGTTCTTCCGATTCGTCCTCCGTATCGCCGCCAGCTTGAAACGACTCGGACAATAGATCTTGAAGTTCCTCTTCCTCTTGTGTTACCTGGTCGCTTTCGCCTTCTTCTTGGATGGGTTCAAAACCGTCGTTGGCCATTACCTCTTCCAATTGCTTGATAAACTGCGATTTTCCCTTTTCGGAAAAATCGACCTCGTCGGTAAGACTGTCGGAATTGAGCACCCCTTCAAAAAGGTTTTGTTTCAATAAAAGTCCCGTAGCGATCTTCATTTCTATGGAATTGTACGACAGCAGGTTGAAAACGTGCAATTTCTGTTTTTTCTGTCCGATACGGTCGATTCGGCCGATTCTTTGGTTTTTCTTGGCAGGGTTCCAGGGTAGTTCAAAATTGATGACCGTATCGGCGACCTGAAGATTGAGTCCCGCCCCGCCCGATTCACTGGAAAGGAAAACCCGACAATCAGGATTATCCTCAAATTCCTTGATCAGTGCCCCCCGTTTTTTCACCGGCACTTTTCCGGTGAGGGTCGTAAAGGTAATGTCCTCGCCCTTGAGCATCTCGCCGATCAGTTTGAGCATAGTTACCCATTCAGAAAAAATAATAATCTTCCGGTCGTTGTTCCTGATATCGAGCTTATCGATTAAAATATCCTTGAGCTCCACCATTTTGGGAGAAATATGGGTCTCCTTGTCAATTAGAAAAGTAGAGTCGCAGACCATGCGCATATTGGTCAAGAGGTGCATGAGTTTTTGCCAGTCATAAGTAGTTTTGAACTTTTTTGCGAGGATCGAGGCGATGCCCCTGCCGAAACTGGCATGAAGTCCCGCCTGCTCGTCAGAGAGACTTACGTACACGTTCTTTTGAACCACATTTGGCAGCTGATCGAACACTTCCTGTTTTGACCTTCGGAGGAGAATGGGCGTCAAACGCGTTTTCAGGTTTTGCAAGTTGTAGTACCCGCCGATCTTGTTCTTGGCGTTCGCATCGAAAATACAGTGTTGGTAAGAGAATTCCCATTGCGGGGCCAAAAAATAGGGATCCAAAAACTGAACGATAGAATAGAGGTCCAACAGCTTATTTTCCAATGGCGTTCCAGTGATCACCAAGGCATGTTTTTTCTTGATCGCCTTAACCGCATTGGCCGTTTGGGTCTCATAGTTCTTTATTTTTTGCGCCTCGTCAAGGATAACGAAGTCATAGCCGGACTTATTGATTAGCGGTAGGTCTCGCAACACGGTTTCGTAGTTGATGATATGAAAATAGGAGGGGTCGTTCAGGTACAGCTCTTTCCGCTGATCCGGATAGCCTTCCACCACCACGGCAGATTCGTCGGTGAACTTCAGGATTTCGTTTCTCCACTGGCTTTTTACAGAAGCGGGACAGATGACCAATGTTTTCTTGAAATTGAAGAATTTCTTTTTAAGAACGGCCGTTGAGATCGCCTGTAAGGTTTTCCCCAATCCCATCTCGTCTGCGATAATGACCCCTTTTTTGAAGACGGCAAATTCAACTCCTTCTTTTTGATACGGATACAGGGTCGCTCTAATGGAAGAAAAATCAAGTTCTGCGCCGTTGCCTAGCTGTTGCAGTTCGTTATTCTCAAAATAGGTCTCCACCTTTTCGAAGACCTCTTCCCGAATCTTGATGCGCTGGAGATCCCTTGATTTGTGGATAAAGGAAAAAAAGGTGGCAATCTGGGAGTCCTCGATATGATCATTATTCCCAAAATAGGATATTAGGAGTTGTTTTTCTTCAAGTTCAAGTTCTTCGGGATAAAACCAAGTAATTCTATAATCGTTTAGTGGATCGGTAAAAATCTCAATAAACGGAAAGTTTTTGATCAATTTTTTCTTTTTGGATGGATTTTCCTCCAAGTAGTCGAACAGGTACATAATATGCTTGGTGGTACCGAGCTTGTTCGTGCGCCAGTCGATATTGTTGATGTAGCCGGTCCTATTCTCGAAATCGCGAAGGGTAATCCTATAAGCCTTGCCCTTTTCGTTTATCAAGGTGTGTTCGCCAAAAAGGTTCTCGGCCAGCTGGACTTTATATTCTGCTTTCTTGGCTCGGTCGCGGCGTTCTTCCATCACCCGTTTGATCATGCCCTTGCGGGTGTATTTGATTCCTTCGGAAAGTGTTTCGCCTTTGAACTCGTCTTCGATCACGTAGAGGGCGATTAGGCTATTGCTGTCCCATTCAGTTGATTTTCCATTGGTATTCGGATAAAGCCGATCTTCTCCATCAACGGCAATCTGTATTTCATGCGCCTCGTCGTTCTCGACCAGGACCGTTATTTTTTCCTTACCCTGGCTGAGGATGACATGGGAATTTTTTTCAAGTGTTTCCCGTGCATTTTGTATTTCCGAGGCGGAGAGCATTCCTTCCTCGGTTATAGATCTTATCGTGCGTTCTATCAGTTCTAGCATCGTAATACGGCATTATAGGTTGTTGTTCCAAATGTAGCCAAACCGTACCAACTTTCATTTTTTCCATCGGTCATTTTATTCCACTTTATGAACCGTAGATTGTGGAAAACACAGTTTAAAATAGCAGCATGGTAGCGACTAAAAAGTCATTATTATCTTTTATGATAAAATACTTACCGAACGATCCATCAAACAGCATACTTGTTTTGAATTCCGAATCAATCCAAAAGACTTTTTGGTCTGCTGCTGACCACAGCCAATTATAATACCGCTAGCAATCAAGATAAAGCAATAACATGCGTAATCAATGCAATACTTTATATAAGTGCCCACGTAATTTAGAGGATGGACGCATCAGTATATTTAAAAATCAGGGTGCAATGGCAGTAGCGGGTAGTAGAACCCATCAGGGAAAGATCCGATTCGTAATCAATCGTTCCTACCTTGATGAAAAAACAAAACCCAAACAGTCTTTAACTCAAAAAACTTTTAAGAGCTTAAAATATATGGTTCTTTTTAAAGTTATGGATACGTCAAGGCAATCAATTTCTGACCAATAGAAAACATTTTAATAAAGCCATTTGCACCTCTATAGCTCCTATTCCCTATTTATAGTAACTTTGCCTCTTACTGAAATGGAAGGTAAACAAAATCATAACTAATTTATGTTCAGTTTTTTTACTAAAAAACAATTTTTAATAGACCATCTTGAGGGCTTTATTGATATTCATAATCACATTTTACCCGGAATAGATGATGGTGCCAAAAATGTTGAGGAATCGATTGAATTGATAAAGGGATTCGGCGAATTTGGGGTTACCGATTTTATCTGTACGCCCCACATTATGGAAAATTATTATCCTAATGATCTTATAAGCATTACCTCCTCGTTATCGCTTTTACAAAATGATCTAAAAATGCGGGGAATGGACCATATAAACATTTCGGCCGCTGCAGAGCATATGATTGACTCAGGGTTTGAGAAATTGGTAAATGAAAATAAAATAATGCCATTGGCCAAAAGCTATCTTCTCATCGAGATGTCGTATTTACAAGCTTCCTTAAATTTTGGAGAAGCAATCAACAAGATTATTGAAATTGGCCTATTTCCAATTTTAGCGCATCCAGAACGCTATGTCTATATGCATAATACAAAATCCAAATATAAAAACATCAAAAAGAAAGGCGTGCTTTTTCAACTTAACCTTTTATCCCTTACCAACTATTATGGCAAAGAAGTACATTCAAATACACTAAAACTACTTGAAAAAAATTTATTTGATTTTGTAGCTTCCGATGTACATAATAAAAGTCAAATCGAACTTTTGAAAACCCTTCAGCTGAATAAAAAAAATCTCGATTTAGTGATACCTATAATTGAAAAAACCAAAAATAATTTTTGAAATAAATTCTAAAGGACCCTTATTAAAATACAAAAAAGAGGTGTGAAATTCACACCTCTTTTTAAACTATTGAATATTTTTTTTAATTCTTAACCAACATCTTCTTTGTTAAAGGTTTTAGGTCTCCCAACAGATAAACATACACCGTATAAATACCATTTGTCAAATCCTCAACATAAATCCGATATCTGCCATTCCCCATTGACATATTAAAATAATCATGTTTTTTTACTTGTCTTCCGCTTGAATCATATATATAAATTCCAAGTACGGATTTAGGATTTTCTAAATTAACAATGACCTCTGTACTACCTAGTGCTGGATTAGGAGAAATAAGAAAATTATCCAACGATGCATCAAAAATTTCATTATCGGCAACTTCTATAATTAGGATAACGGTATCCTCTAGGCCTTCTTCATCAATAACCGTCAAACTCACTTCAAATGAACCTGCAAACTCAAAAACATGAGTTGGATTTGGTAAGGTTGAACTATCTCCAGTTCCAAAATTCCATAGATAGGAAACTATTCCTTTATCATCAGAGGAATCATCGGAAGAAAATTCAATCGTCAAAGGTGCGGGACCGCTTAAAGTATTTGCATTAGCAACCGCTATAGGAGCTTCATTCGCTGTTTCAATCACCTCTATCAAAGCATCTGCCGTAAAGCCGCCATCCGCAGTGGTCACCGTGATCGTAGCCGTGCCGAGACCTGTCGCCGTTACAAGTCCGTTCCCGTCCACCGTCACTATCGTTTCATCGCTGCTGGACCAACTGACAGAGGTATCGTCCGCTCCGGAAGGGAGTACGTTCACCGTCAACTGGGCCGTATTACCCAGAACAACCGTATCCGTTGTAGGATCTACCGTTACACCGGTGACCGGTACGGATTCCGCAACCACCTCTATGGTGGCTTCGGCCGTAAAGCCGCCATCGGTAGTGGTCACCGTGATCGTAGCCGTGCCGAGGCCCGTAGCCGTAACTAGACCGTTGCCGTCCACTGTCGCTATCGTTTCGTCGCTGCTGGACCAACTTACAGAGGTATCGTCTGCCTCCGAGGGAAGCACGTTCGCCGTCAACTGGGCCGTATTGCCCAGAACAACCGTATCTGTTGTAGGATCTACCGTTACACCGGTGACCGGTACAGGCACCACCTCTATCACCACTGTGGCCGTATCGGTAAGACCCTCACCGTCGGTCACGGTCAGAACCGCGGTAAAGCTGCCTGCAGCACCATAGACATGGTTTGCAGTTATTCCACTGCCAAAATTGCCGTCACCGAAGTCCCAGGAGTAGGACACAATGTCATCATTGTCGTCGCTGGAAAGGGATCCGTCGAAGTCCACCGTAAGGGGAGCGCCACCACTGGTGGGCGTCGCAACCAAGGAGGCAACTGGGGCCTGGTTCACAGCTTGTTCAAAAGGTGTCCACTGTGTTCTATTGGTAGGGTTTGCCGTACCATCAATACCGCCATTGGCAACAATTAACTGGTCACCGAAAACCTTTGCCGCAGGTGCCAGTAAATTTTCAGGAAGTGTACACAGTTCACTCCATTGATTTAAAATTGGGTCGTACTGTGTGATGTCGTTATAAAAGAAATCACCTTGTCTTCCTCCAACTATGGTTATTTTGTCATTGTGCACTATAGTGCCTGGTTCAAAATGCGAACGCTCGGAAGGTAAATCGGCAAGTCTTGTCCATATATCAGTATTAGGGTCATAAACATCTAAAAACTTTTGGTCCATAACACCATTATCATGTCCAAATTGACCCCCTATGGCATAGATTAGTCCATTGACATTGGCAGCGCTTAAATGATTTCTTGGATCCGGTAATGGGGCTGCGGCAGTCCATCCAGCTTGTTGATTATTCAAATCGAGTATATAATGCTCCCCAACATCCGTATTTCTATCCGGTAGAAGTCCCCCAAAATAATGTATACTATCACCATTTCTTACTGAAGCACCAGATGCCCTAGGATTAGGTAAGTCAATACCATCCCTCCAAGTATCGTTGAGGGTATTGTAAATTTGCACCTTCTCGGTAGCCACACCTGGGTGATCGCCTGCAAAACCTCCAAGAATCCAAATTTCGTCACCAACGACCGCTATTCCCATATGGGTAACAGGTAAAGGCATGGGAGCTCCTGTGGACCATTGGTCTAGATTCACATCATAGATTTCGGTCGCTCCTGTAATCTTAAGATTTTCCACAAATCCGGCCAGCACATAAAGTTTGTTACCAATTTTCGCACTCTGGGATTCAAGCTTGTTCAAATTGGAACTGGCAAGGTCCGTCCATTGACAAGAATTTTGCGTCTCGGTAACGTTGATGGTCGTTGTATCCGTAAATCCACCATCGTTTGTAGTTACTGTTATCAAAGCCGTTCCGAGGCCAATGGCAGTGACCAGCCCATTCGTATCAACCGTTGCTATGTCAGCATCGCTACTAGCCCAGCTAACTGATGTATCGTCTGCACGGGATGGAAGCACATTCGCAATCAACTGCACCGTATCGCCCAATGCTATGGAAGCCGTTTCTGGGTCGATATTTACACCGTTAACCACTACAGCTGGTTCTTCTCCTATAATCCACTCAAACTGAATAGCCTCTGGTGCGTTAACACCATTAGAATCCGAAACCGTTACCTCAACATTATAGGGACTTCCTGCTTCTGCACCATTTTCTGATGCATTGGTCAATGCCGACTCCGGTGCCGCTTCCAGCTGTGCTAAAGAATAGTTTTCACTTACCAAGTGAAGCGCTGTTCTGTCGATTATATGGCCATCGGATCTAGAAGAAATCTCCATCGTGTATACCCCAGGAGTATCGAATTGCACATAAATTTGATGTGCGTCATTATCACTCGTATTTGCAGTCCAATTCCAATCAATCGTGTTGGTGTAAACTTTAAACCAACCGTTACTACCTGCACCTACAGGATTTGGAGTTTGACCACTTCCAGTGGGATAAATTGTACTTCCCGTCCTTTGGGCATAAAAATCACTGGCATCAGGGAAGCGCAGCCAAGCATCATTATGCTCTGTGGTTGGTTTAACAGGAGCAACTATTCCAATTCTACTTCGCCACTGAAATCTGTAAACCCCGGGCGTATTAATCTGAATCTTAGTCGAAATCATTCCATTACCAGGCGTATTAAAGCTATCTACATTGTTAAAAAGATATCCAGTTCCTGTAAATCCTGCTTCACTCGATTCGATGGACCAGTTCGGATTGATTTCCAAATTCTCGGCCTCTATAATTACAAGTCCATCTTGCTCGTCATAAACTGTTTCTCCTTCAGTTGCACTTAAAATTGTTCCAGAAATAACGCCGGTAATATCATCAATTGTTAAAGTAGGGGGAAGACCCGTTGCGCTATAAACATCTGAACTTTGCCCATTTGTATTTGCGATAGGTAGGTTAACCTCATCTCCCTCAAGATTATATTGGGTCCCTGGATCAACAAGCCCATCTAAACTTGCATCATTTGTAAGCACTATGGATAATGTTTCCGATACTCCATAATGTATAGTTAAAATAGCCGTTTCATCCAGACCTTGGGAATCCAAGGCAACCGTAATCTCATACGTGCTTGATGGATTTACAATGGATTGGGTGAGCTCTCCTACTGTTATCGTAAAATTATTGGACCCGCTCAGTTCCATGGAATCAATATACTCTGCAACGTTACCAGATCCCACTTCAATAGTGAAGGTGGTACTTGACCCAACTTCCAGGAATACCATTTCAGGAGCCGTAAGACCTGCACCTATACTAGGGCTGCCAACTGGATTGTAGTCTCCGAAATACTCCATGTTCTTTTGGTTTCCACCTCCCTTTACGTTTGAACCTGCCAAAGTAATAATACCATCCCCAGAAACTATGCCTTGCGTGCCATGTCGTTCGTGATTTAAATCGGGCATTCTATTCCATGATTGGGTTATTGGATCGTAAGCTTCCGTAATTTTTAGAGCTGCCGTCACATTTTCCCCGTAAACAAGTTCATTCTCGACTTCACCTCCAATTACATATAACTTATCATTAAAATTGACTGTAGCGGCACCTGCTCTTGGTGTAGGCAGGTTTTGAACACCTGGTAGCGTGGACCAAGTACCTGTAGCAAAATCATAAACATCTACCTGAGAAAGTACCGGCTTAAATGTGTTTGTCGGGAATGAGGACTGTCTGCCGCCCGCTGCATATAATTTATCCCCAATGACAACTGCACTAAAATGATCTCTTGCACGGGGTGTATCCGTCAACGTTGTCCATTGCCCTGTGGCCGGGTCGAATTCATCGAACCAACTTACATTGCCCGCACTCGTATGCCCAATGGTATTACCGGCTACAACATAGAATTTATCATTGTACATCACCAATCCTGCAGCACCTCTTCTTCGATTTGCCGGAATTTCTGGACCTTGAATCCATAATTCCCTTGCAGGATCAAACATCCAAATATATTCCGCAGGTACTTCGTTGGGGAAATTATTGGTTTTAAACGAACCTATTACCCAAATTAACCCCTTGTATTCCGTAGCTTGAAAATGATTGAACTCGAATGGTGGTGAATTCACTAGTTGCTTCCAAGTATCTGCCGTATAGTTGTAAACATCTATTGTAGTG
>JBBSKR010000055.1:0-19888 GCA_038256135.1 Flavobacteriales bacterium
AGGGTCGTTGAGTAAAGCAAAGTTTCAATCCGTTACCTCTTATAATGCTACACGACGATATTACATCGGGGAAAATGATTATTCTCAATATGCTTTTAGTAAAGTATCCCAACAATCGGACTCAGATACGTTTAGTCAAGAATTTAGATTAACATCAAATACTGATGAAGACGCTAAGCTTAATTATACGGTCGGTACGTTGTACCAAAATAGTAATCGTTATTTAAACACTTCCACTTTCCTAAACAGAACATTTTATGAGGGGGGTTTTGTAGATGCTTCTGCAGAAAACGCAAATTATAGCACAGATCCATTGGTAGGAAACGACGATGATAACACCATACAGACATTAGCTGGTTTTGGATTTATTGATTACAAGTTATTACCTAAGTTCACAGTATCTGCAGGAGTTCGTGTAGATTATGACAAACTCACAAATGAATCCCGGATATCAAACACTACTATAGAAAATGACATTACCGTATGGCAACCCAAGTTTTCATTGGCTTATGAATTTTCTAAAACGGTACTAGCGTATGCCAACTATGGGCGTGGCTATAGAAGTGGCGGATTTAATTCTGACGAAACTGTAAAATTTGGTAAAACCTATGAACCAGAATTTACTAATAATTACGAGCTTGGTTTAAAGACAAGTTTCTTGAACAATAGAATTATTTTCAATAACGCATTTTACCGCATCGATTTCGAAAATCAACAACAATACACCTTTATTCCGGTGACTCCAGCTGTTTTAGGTATTTATAATTTTGAGGAATCTAAAATTACAGGATTTGAATCTGAAATAAAATTCAGGGCAACCAATTACCTAGATTTCTTTGCAAGTTTAGGATTAAACGATGGTGAGATAAAAAAAGGAGTTTATAACAGATTGACCAACGCTGCAGCATTTGATTATGAAACAAGCGAAGAGGTCGATGTTAGCGGGAATACTTCACCATTTACTATAAAAAGCACGTTTCAAATTGGTGCCAATGCTAATTTTGAATTGGCGGAGAAATCAACATTAGGCTTTCACGTTAATGTAGATAGTAGAGGTACGCAATACTGGGACCCTTTGGAAGAATACAAACAAGAACCATATACACTTGTGAACGCCAGAGTCAATCTAAAGTTAAATAAATTCGGTATAACCTTATGGTCAAATAATATTTTTGACACTAAATTCAACACTGAATTTTTTCCAACAGCTGAATTTGGTTTCAGCAACTTAAGGTTTCCCAATACACCAACAACGGTTGGGATTGACCTTTCTTATACCTTCTAAATATAATAAAACAGTCTGACTTTTAATTCTTCTCCCTTCCTAAACATAGGTGGGAGGATGGTTGAATCATTTTCTAAACTGAAATAAAAAAACATGAAAATTAATTGTAACGTAAAAAGTATATGAGAGTCGCAACAGATATTGGAGGCACTTTTACCGACCTTGTTTTTTTCGATTTCGATAGAGAAACCAAAGAAGTCAAAAAGGTCGAGGTGTCCAAATCCAGCACCACACCGGGCGAATTCGAAAAGGGAATCCTAAATGCTATTAAAAAAATAGATTTAGACTTAAATACCATTGATTTTTTCGCTCACGGAACAACCGTAGTCATTAACGCCATTACAGAAAGAAAAGGTTCTAAAACAGCGTTAATTACCACCGAAGGATTTAGAGACGTTCTAGAAATTGCCAGAGGCACAAGACCAGATTTATACAACTTTAACTTTAAAAAAGAAGAGCCGTTTGTAGAGCGGTACTTAAGGCAAGAAGTTAAAGAACGGATCAATTATTTAGGAGAAATTATTACGCCATTAGATGAGACATCAGCAGATAAACATATAGAAGCATTTATAAAAGAAGGTGTAGAAGCTATTGCAATTTGCTTTTTACATGGGTATAAAAATCCTATTCATGAAAAAAAACTAGCTAGTTATATCCGCTCCAAATATCCACAATTCGAAGTCATAACTTCGCATGAAGTTACTAGGGAATGGAGAGAATATGAGCGCACGAGCACCACTGTGCTTTCTGCTTATGTAAAACCATTAGCTACAAAATACTTAAATAATCTAACCCATCATTTACAAAAGTTAGGATACAAAAATGATTTGTACATCATGCAATCCAATGGTGGAATTACTACCGTGGAAGATGTAAAGGCCAACCCAATAACGTTAATTGAATCTGGCCCAGCAAGTGGTATGCTTGGTGCCGTAGTATTGGGTAAAACTATAGGTAAAGAAAATTTATTGGTGTTGGATATTGGCGGCACCACAGCGAAATGTTCCCTGATTGAAAATGGAACACCAAAAATAGTAACAACTTATAATATCGAAAAGACAAAAACCCAAGCTGGCTTTCCCATTCTTACACCAGTTATTGATATTGTGGAAATCGGAAATGGCGGTGGGAGTATAGCTTGGTTAGATGATGGTGGTAAGATGCGCGTTGGACCAAAAAGTGCTGCTGCCAACCCAGGACCTTCGTCCTATGGTAAAGGCGGTTCTGATTTTACAACAACAGATGCCAACGTTATTTGTAACCGTATTCATAAAGACTACTTTTTAGGAGGTGAATTAAAACCGGATTTTGATAGTTTGGAAAAAGCGGCAAAACCCCTTTGTGAAGAATTGGATATGACTATTGAAGAAGTGGCACGTGGTGTTATTCGCGTTGCCAATTCTAATATGGTCAATGCCCTGAAAAGTGTTTCTGTAAACAAAGGCTATGACCCAAGGGACTTTACTTTAGTCGTTATTGGAGGTGGTGGCCCCATGCACGGAGCATATTTGGCCGAAGAACTACAAATGCCCGAGGTGATAGTTCCATTAAATGCTGGTGTGTTTTCAGCGTTTGGAATGTTAATGTCAGATTTGAGAAGAGATTACATTCGTACAGACGTTATGGACTTGAATGAGGATAAGTTTTCAGCTTTAAAGAATGTCTTTAAAGAAATGAAAAACGAAGCCATTAAAGCTTATGAAAGAGATGGGTATCAAAAAGAAGATATTAAGTTCGAGTACTATTTAGATTTGCGTTACAATGGGCAAGAACATTCGGTTAAACTCGGTTTAGCCAGTTTATCCAATTTGAAAATGGATGAAATAGAAAATAATTTTCATCAACTACATAAAAAGCGATACGCGTTTAGCCTTTCGGACACAAATATTGAAATTGTTAACTATCATCTTGTTGCAGAGGTCATCGTAAACAAGCCAGTTATTGGCAAGGTTGAATCAAAGGGCAATACTGTAGAAGATGCATTAATTACTACTGAAAAAGTAGATTTTGATGTGTCTGGTATTCATGACAGTAACTTTTTTGACAGGGATAAATTAGACCCCGGTATGACGATTGAAGGCCCTGCAATTATTGTAGAACAATCTACATCAACAGTTGTTCCGCCAAAGTATCAATTTAGAATTGATGAGTATGCAAATATTATTATCAGTAAAATACAGTAATCATGGGTTTAAACAAATTTACATCAGATATCATTCAGGATTCCTTAATCTCAATTGGTGAAGCCATGTTTGAAACTATTCAGCGCACCAGTATGAGTCCTATAATTTACGAAGCACTGGATTATGCCGTCGGTATTACAGACGGGGAAGGAAGATTACTAGCGCAAGGGAATGGAGTAATTACTTTTTTAGCCGCAATGAGCCTTGTGGTAGAAGAAACCTTAGAGCGATTTGGGGAGGACAATCCTTTGAAAGAAGGTGATGTCATTATGGCTAATACGCCTTATGTTGGCGGTGGTACACATTTGTCAGATATTGCCTTAATCACGCCTATTTTTTATAAAGGTGAACGCGTAGCTTTTACTGTGAATAAAGCACATTGGACAGATATAGGTGGCACAAACCCAGGTTCAGTATCGACCGTATCCACAGAAATTTATCAAGAGGGGATGCATTTTCCTTTTATCAAAATAAAGGAAGAAGGAAAGATAAATGAAGCCATCGTTAAAATGATTGAAGCCAATGTGAGATTGCCAAAAAGTACTTTAGGGGATTTATTTTCTGGTGTTGCAGCAAATGAAGTTGGTGCAGAAAGAATTATAAAACTCATAGACAAATATGGTTTGGAAGCATATAAACAAGCAGCTGAAGAATTCATGGAATATGGGGAACGAATTAGCTTAAAAGAGTTGAAAAAAATTCCGAATGGAGTTTATGAAAATACAGGATGGATAGAAAATGATGGTTTTGGGAATGGTCCTTTTCCATTAAAATTGAAAATAACGATTTCTAATGAGAATATGACTTGTGATTTCACAGGGTCTCACGAACAGTTAAAAGGCCCTTTAAATTTATCCAGAACAGGTTTAGAAACTGCAGTTAGAGCTGCCTTTAAATCTATAACCACACCAACGTTACCTGCTAATAATGGATCTTTTAAGCACGTAAAATTAATTTGTCCAGAAAAGACAATCGTGAGTGCAGAATCACCTGCGCCTATCTCTGTCTATTATGAAGTGTTTTTGGCGGCAATAGATTTACTGTTAAAAACATTAGGTCCCGTTGTTCCAGATAAATTACCTGCAGGTCATTTTAGGTCGGTATGTGTAACGTACATTTCTGGAGTTCATCCAGTGACCAACGAGTTTTATGTACAAGCAGAACCACTCTCTGGAGGTTGGGGGGGTTGTGCCACTCACGATGGTAATCGTGGACAATTCTCTTATGCACACGGAGAATCTTATAACATTCCAGCAGAAACCCGAGAAAGAAAATACGGTGTAGTAGTAGAAGAATATGCATTTCATAACGAAGGAGGTGGATACGGTGAATTTCAAGGTGGGAATGGTCAATATCTAACTTTTAAAATATTGTCTGAAGAGGCTTTCTTAACTGGAGCTTTTCTAGGGTATTCAATTCCTACTTGGGGGCTTTTTGATGGAAAAGAAGGGAGCTATAATTACTTTACAGTAATAAGAACAGATGGTACTGAAGAGACCTATAATGTTGTAACAAACGTAAAGTTGCATAAGGGCGATAGGGTAAAATTGGTTACCGCTACAGGCGGTGGTTATGGTAATCCTAAAAACAGACCTTTAGAGAAAATCCAAAAAGATTTAAAGAACGGCTTCATAACCGAAGAACAGGCCTTAGAACATTACCCTATAATGGCTGAATCATAACTAATCGCTTAAAATATGGAAGTTATAAAATTAAGCTATCCAGAAAATGATGATTATTTAAAATATATCATTCAAAAACAAGAAAAAGGAGTAGCTGTAGATTGTGGTTCGGTAGTTTTAAAGAAAGGACAGGTTCTCCCTTTTAAGACCCTAGATGCTCATGAAATAACCTATTTGGTTTCTGGTAAATTAAAGGTGCTGACCAAAGACGGAAACGAAAAAGTTATGAACAAGGGTGATTTAATTTATCTAAATAAAGACGAAATCCGCAAAACCGAAACTTTGGAAAATAGTAAAATTCTATTCTTTTTGTTTAAGGAAAACTAAAGCTGAATTTGACAACCTAAGATGAAATTATAAAAGATGGAGAATAAATCAAATAGTTCTCAAGAACATACTGATTATGCATCAGAAGCTATACCAGAAAATGCAAGACAACCTTGGTATGTGCCCGCATTTATTTTTGGCGGCTTAGAGTTTTGTATTCCGGTATTGTTGATAGGAGGTATTCTAATAGGCAATTTTAGTCTTTTAGAAATTATAGGCATTTTAATGATAGCGCTTGTATTTTTTCAATGGATAGGTAACGCCATACAGGGTTATATCGGTGCAAAAACAGGCTTAACATCATCAGCACTGGCATCTTTAAGTTTTGGAAAAGAGCAATCACGAATCATAGTAGGTATTGTCATTTTAGCCTTGACTTTAGGTTGGTGGGCCATACAGACCTCTGTTGCCGCAGATGCTTTTAGTGCTTTGGTAGGCATTAATAAAGATGAAAATTTCTTGTTATATCTTTTAAGTACTGCGGGTATCGGTTTTCTTTTTGCGATTCCTTCCATTTTAGGATATGCTTCCATCAAATGGGTAGATTATGTAGCCATACCAGCGGGATTGCTGCTGGTAACCGTAGCGCTCTATTTATCCATAAATAATATGGGTTGGGAAAAAATAACCGCATGGAACCCAGAAGGCTCTATGTCTTTTATTGGGGCAATCAATCTGGTTATCAGTATTAATGTTGCGCAATGGTTAATTGCACCAGATTATACAAGATTTGCAAAGCCTACATGGAGAGACAATATTTTAATTCCGTTGGGCATTATCATCGTAGGTTTTCCTCTATTTATAGTCGGCGGTATAATGTCTATGGGTACTGGTAATTCAGATATTGTTCAAGTGATGCAAGAACTTGGTTTTCCTGCTTGGGGCTTCGTAGTGTTATGGGTCGCAACCTGGACCAGTCAATTGGTAAGTAATTATACGGGTGGTTTGGTGTTGTGTAACATGTTTAACCTACACGATAATAAAAGTAGAAAAACAATGACTCTGGTCTTCGCTGTAATAGGAATTATATTGGCATTATTGGGCATTATGGACCAGTTTGTTAATTTCCTTTATACGCTAGCGTTAATAGTTCCTGTTATAGCCGGAGTTATTATGGCGCATTACTTTTTTGTAAGTAAAACTGTGTTTACAACAGAAAAATCTTGGAATTGGTTAGCTACAATAAGTATTATGACGGGTCTTTTAATAGGATATTTAACACAATATCAATTTCCTATTGGAATACCGGCAGTACAATCTCTAATTGTATCTGGTGCATTATATGCCCTATTAACTAATATGAAGAATACAAAATTAAGTGAAAAAAATATTTAATAATACCGAAGTTGCTTTAGCGCTTAAATCAGATTCAGAACTTGAAAGAGCACGCTTTCTTTTCGAATTGATAAAACGGGAAACCTTGGTGAAAATAGGAGCTGCAGTAACCAAGTTTGCGCTAAAATTTCGTTTGCCCGTCGAAGGATTGATTCGCTATACCGTTTTTGACCATTTCTGTGGGGGAATCACGGAAGACGATTGCTTACCGGTAATTGATAGAATGTTTTCAAAAAATGTGCATGCTGTTTTAGATTATTCTGTAGAGGGGAAAGAAGAAGAAGGGCAATTTGACAAGGCGATGTTTAAAATTCTGAAAACTCTGGACTACGCCAGACATAATAAAGCCATACCCTATATAGTATTTAAACCAACAGGGTTTGGCCGTTTTGAGATTTATGAGAAATTGACAGAGGGGAAAAAGCTGACACAAGAAGAACAAGTCGAATGGAATAGAATTAAAAATCGGTATGACCGGGTTTGTGGGAAAGCATACGAGTATAATGTTCCTATTTTAATAGACGGCGAAGAGAGTTGGATGCAAGATGCTGCTGATGAATTGGCAGAAAGTATGATGTTTAAATATAATAAAGAAACAGCAATTGTATTTAACACCCTACAACTCTATCGTCATGATAGATTGGACTATCTAAAAGAACTGCATCAGAAGGCAACTAAAGGTAGGTTTAAGATAGGTATGAAACTCGTACGGGGCGCCTATATGGAAAAAGAACGGGAAAGGGCAATTAGATTAGGATATCAAGATCCCATCTGCAAGGATAAAGCAACGACCGATGCACTCTTTAACGAAGTACTTGTATACATGATAAAGAATTTGGAAAACATGGCTTTGTTTGTCGGCACACATAATGAAGAAAGCACCTATTTAGTATTGCAGATTATGCAGCGTTGTAAAATAGCAGAAAATGATAAACGAATCTGGTTTGGTCAACTTTTCGGCATGAGTGACCATATCAGTTACAATCTCGCAAAGTTCGGATACAATGTTGCAAAGTACCTACCATATGGTCCGGTAAAAGATGTAATGCCATATTTGCTTAGGAGAGCTGAAGAAAACACCTCCGTAGCAGGTCAGACTTCAAGAGAGCTATATTTGATAAAAAATGAAATGAAGAGGAGGAAATTGGTCAAACCTTTCTAACAGGTTTAATAAAACGGCCGATTTAAGGGACGAACATGACAAGCTTTTAGGTCAATCACAATAGTCCCATTTTCCGTGTTTTCTAATGGTATTGTAAAACAACCTTTTACCGAACTCTTTTTAAATGTATTGTAACACATCCAATCTTATAAACTGGCAGCAAGTTTCTTACCCACCTCCAGCATATCCTTTCCTTCATTCCGTAGGCCACATTCACTCAAAAATAAAAGCTTTCGGTTCAGAACAATACAGATCGGTATTATGTGGCCCCTGCACGGTTAATTGAAACAAAAACAATCACAACCCGTATTTTACCCCTTGCCAATTTCCATCAGGGCTTTGGTAATTTGTTTTTTAAAATCATCACTAACAAAGGAATCCTTGGCATAAATTTCCCAATCGGCAATCGCACCTTGAACTTCGTCTATAATAGCCTCCGCTCCCCTGCGACCATGGTGCTGTGCATGCCATGGGATGAATTTGAAAAGGTAAGGTCGTAGGCAGGGGCCATTTTCCATGCTCCGGTAGGGTTCAATAGAAAGGAAATGTTCTTGCCATGGTCGTCCCGATCATGACCATATACGTTAAAGGCTGCCAACCGAAGTACTTTTGAATAGGCAGCCACATGATTTTCAAGGCGAAATGCACAGTCCATCACATTGCCGTAGTCTAAATTGCTGTAACGAAAATTGTGGTTTAGAAGCCCGCTTGCAGAATGTAAGTGCAAACGGTCATTTCCTATGCTGTCAAATTTTTTGGTCGCAAAATAGGTTGTCTCGGATGGACCTTCCAATAGTCTGCACTCCGACATTTCAATACCCGTAGCCAAAGCCATTTTGTAATAGGCGTGTTCTATTTGTGCGATATCCGGCAGATCGTTAGAAGATGGATTGAATAAAAATGAAAACAAGTAAAAACACAAATAGTCACGCTTACAAGCAGGAGGTCATCGGTTTGAACCCAGTAGGGCCCACAGGTGAAAAGGTTTCCAAAATTTTGGAAGTCTTTTTTTTGATTTAAGACAGGTTATTTTCTTGGATAAGTTTGGTCTTTTGTCTTATCTTCGAATTTTAAGGGATATTAGCTCAGTTGGTTTAGAGCGCTGCCTTGACAGGGCAGAGGTCACCGGTTCGAATCCAGTATATCCCACCATTATTAATTCTACATAATAAAGAAGTAGAGCTAAACTAAATCCAAAACCCTTTCAAGCGCCATTCCCCTAGAACCCTTTATGAGTATCGATGCGTTGGGTTTTAACTTATTTTTTTGTAAATATTCAGACAACTCCTGAAAGTTTTCTAGTTTCACAAAATTAGTATCCGTCCGATAAAAATTTTCTCCAACCAATAGCACATTTTTGAAACCAAGCGTATGAGTCAAATTGGCAATAGCCTGATGTTCTGCTTCTGCCGATTTTCCCAACTCGAACATATCCCCTAAAATCAAAACTTTATTTTCTTTTTCAATCGAACTAAAATGTTCCAAAGCGACTTTCATACTTGACGGATTGGCATTGTAAGCATCTAGAATGATGTAGAGACCTTCCCTTTTTACGATTTGAGATCGGTTGCTATCAGGAATGTATTTTTCAATGGCAAGTTTGATATGATTTAGTCCGACATTAAAATAGTTGCCGATAATGATTGCTGCACAGCAATTTTGAAAATTATACGATCCAATAAGATTCGATTCTATTTCCGTATTCCCAACTTTAAGGGTGACAAACGGTTCGGCGCCTAAAAGCGCTATGTTGTAGAATTTGGAATCGAATGTGCTAAAACCATATTTTTTTGTGTATTGGTTCAACTTTTCCAATTGAATAGGGTCATCTGCATTAAAAAAAATGGATTTTTCATTTTTAATAAGATAATCGTACAACTCACTCTTGCCCTTTATTACGCCTTCAACTCCGCCAAAACCTTCTAAATGTGCTTTCCCAAAATTGGTAATATACCCGAAATCTGGCTCAGCAATCCCACTTAAAAATTGTATTTCTTTTTGGTGATTTGCACCCATTTCAACAATGGCAATTTCCGTTTCGGGTCTTATGGAAAGTAGTGTAAGGGGAACTCCAATATGGTTGTTGAGGTTACCTTTGGTGGCGATAGTTTTATACTTTCTAACAAGTACGGCATTTAGCAACTCTTTAGTGGTAGTCTTTCCATTGCTTCCTGTTAGGCTGATTATCTTGGCTTTACAATAATTCCTGTGATAATTGGCCAGTCTCTGCAGGGTTGCAAGTGCATCATCTACGATTATGGTCTTCTCATTGCTGTGATATTCCTTCTCATCGATAATAACATAACTAGCCCCTTTCTTTAGCGCTTGATCAGCGTATGTATTCCCATCAAAATTTTCACCTTTTAAAGCGAAGAAAATGTCATTTTCCTTAATTTTTCTAGTGTCCGTACTTACGGATGGGTACTTCAAAAAAATGGAGTGCAATTCTTGAATGTTCATATAATCGAAGATAAAAAAAAGCCCTTTAAGAAAAGGGCCTTGTGAATATCATAGGAAAAAAATTTATTTTGCTTTCTTGCCTCTAATTGTTTTGTTTTTAGTTTTCGATTTCGAACCAACTCTTGACATGGCACATCTAAAACCGATATAATCCGTTGCCATATACTGAGGTAAATATCGGCGCTGTGCAGGATCTAACCAATAGGCCCTATCTCTCCAGGAACCACCTTTGTATACCCGTACTTCATCATTGATAAGCGTAGTCCTATTATTGGACTCATCATAACCCTTGACTAGATTTCCGGCAGAATCCCTTTCCACGGAATGCTTAGGTGAATTGTACATTTTTTTGCTTGGGTCTTGCTCTTCGCCATCGCTGAACCTGTCATAAAATCTAGAAGAACCTGGATCACCATCTCTATACCCTCTATTGTCACTGGTGGAGAAATTAGTCCTTAAATAGGTTTCTTCTTCATCGACGGGCACCATTTTAATTTCCCCAGGCAGATTCATTGCAACTACTTTTCCATTCGGTAATGTATCGTAGACTATAGAATCTCTCAAAATATTGACTTTTCCATCTTCTCCGATGGCACTTTTCATATAAATGTTTCCTCTATAATAATTAAAATCACTTACCTCATCATCTACTATAGGCCTGTATACATCTGCTGTCCATTCGGCCACATTACCGGCCATGTCGTAAAGTCCCAAGTCATTCGGCTTATAGGACATTACCTCTGCGGTAATATCGGCACCATCATCTGACCACCCTGCAATTCCGCCGTAATCTCCTTTTCCTTGCTTAAAGTTGGCCAACTGATCGCCTCTACCAACACGCTGTCCGTTTCTGGTATAATCTCCTTCCCAAGGATATTTTTTTCTTCCTCGGTAGTTATTGTATTCCCTTTGACCAACTTGAGCCTGTGCGGCATATTCCCATTCTGTTTCGGTAGGGAGTCTATATTCTGGCATTATGATTCCGCTACTTCTTTTGGCAAATACGGAGGTGCTATCCTTTTTCATTTTCCCCTGTAAAGAATCTATTTGGCCGTTATATACTGATTCAGGTCTGTTCAAGTAAGCTTCAGTACTAAAAGTTCCTTGTACTTCTCCGGTTGAGGCTTGATACTTTGCGTCTTCGGATAAATATCCTTCGCGCTCCAACATCACTTCATTGACTCGGTCAGTTCTCCATTCTGCGAACTGGGTCGCCTGAATCCAATTTACACCGACAACGGGATATTCCGCATAAGCCGGATGTCTTAAATAATTATTGGTCATGGTTTCATTGAAACCTAACCTGTTTCTCCACACTAAAGTATCAGGAAGTGCACCTACGTAGATATTAGTATATTTCGGATTCTCAGGAGGATAAACACTTTTAAGGTAATCCAAGTATTCCAAATACATCACATTGGTGACTTCCGTCTCGTCCATATAAAAAGATTGAACATGTTGTGACGTAGCAGTATTATTCCAATCATGCATCACATCATCTTGAACCTTTCCTTTCGTAAAAGTTCCTCCCTCCACAAAAACCAATCCGGGAGCGGTTTCTTGTTCTTTGAAATCGGTATTATATTGAAAACCGCCTTCCTTGGCATTTATTTTCCATCCTGTAGCTCTGGACGTGTTTTTTGACGATGAGGATTTAGAACAGCTATTCACCGCTAAACCTCCCGCTATAACCGTAAATGAGAGTACAACTTTTATAAAATGTTTTTTCATAATTAGGACTTGGGTTCAATTTTCATAAACTATACTTGCATCGCTTTTATAGGGTATGATACTATGTTTTCTATTTATTTGTTTGTCACTTTCGCTCAATAGAACGGTGTTTTTACTAGAATATTTTACAATTTAAAATAATTTTGGAATTCTAGTCCAGTGCTCCAGTTCGAATATGTACCACTTAATTAGGTTAACGGTAAAATGTCATATATAGTATGGTTTTTATCAATTCTTTTAATCACAAAATCACAGTCTTGAATTTATCCATTCCCATGTTATTATTGGAGTAAATATTTTAAAGTAGCTACAACTTCTTATAAAATATTAATATTTGTACAAGATATCGATAAAAAGCCCGTTTACATGTAAAATATTAAAGTTGAAATGAAGAAAACCCTATATTTCGCTTTTTAAAATAAAGAACTAATTCTAATGAGAAAAATATCAATAGTTTTCTTTTTACTGATAATTGGAAAAACAGTCGCTCAGAATGATCAGCGTGTAATTACTACTGCCGTACCATTCCTCACAATTGCTGCAGATGCAAGATCTGCCGGTATGGGCGATATGGGTGTAGCCACGTCTACGGATGCCTTTTCACAACAATGGAACCCTGCGAAATTCGCATTTGCAGAACGTAAAATGGGTATTGGCATAAGTTATACACCGTATTTGGAAAGTATCATCACCGACATATCGTTATTAAATGCCAGTTATTTTAATAAGATAAATGATCAGAGCGCATTTGCGGTCAGTTTGCGATATTTCACTTTGGGTGAAATTGAATTACGTCAAAATGCAGGAGATGTAGGTACTATCGTAAAGCCAAATGAATTAGCCCTTGATGGTTCCTATTCCTTGAAATTGAGCCCTACCTTTTCAATGGCTGTAGGTGGTAGATTCATTAGTTCGAACTTGAGGTTTCCGGATGCTAGTACTGATTCACAGGCAGCAAGTTCCTTCGCAGTGGATGTAGCTGGGTTCTATCGTTCTAGGGAAATAGCCTACAACAACTATGACGGTCGCTGGAGGGCAGGTTTCAACCTTTCCAACATAGGGGGTAAAATACGATATGATGCCGGTGGACAGGAAAATTTCTTGCCAAGCAACTTAAAATTTGGTGCTGGTTTTGATTTTATCCTGGATCAGGACAATGTCATAGGGCTAACTACGGAATTCAATAAATTATTGGTACCAACGCCACAAGATTTCAATAATGACGGCAATATTGATGCTGCAGATAATGACATCTATCAAAACGAAAGCGGGTTCAGTGGCATTTTTAATTCCTTTTCAGATGCCCCTGATGGATTTAGTGAAGAATTGAAAGAATTTACCTGGGCCTTAGGAGCAGAATATACCTATCAAGAGGCATTTATGATCCGAACGGGTTACTTTAATGAAAGCGAGGAAAAGGGGTCAAGAAAGTTCTTTACCTTAGGTGCGGGATTTAAATTCAAAGCGGCGCAAATAGATTTATCTTATTTATTCTCGACATCACAAGTTAGAAACCCTTTGGAGAATACCTTGCGTTTCTCTCTGACTTTCAACTTGGGCGAAGAGTTTATCAATGACTGATACTATATTATAAAAGCTATAATGAACCTGCTGGAGAGCAGGTTTTTTTTTGAAGAAATCGTTATTGACTTATTTAAATGCTCTTTTTATTTAATTTGCAGATTAAACGCTCAAAACCTAATTATGGCTATTCAAAAGAAAATAAGTTTTAACATCACTATTTATGATTCTTTTGAAGAATTGAATGAGGGTGATAAAGTTCTAATGGATGCAGCCGTGAATGCCAGGGAAAGGGCTTATGCTCCCTATTCCAACTTTTTTGTAGGCGCGTCGGTGCTATTGGAGAATGATGAAATTATAACGGGGAATAATCAGGAAAATGCATCCTATCCATCTGGATTATGTGGTGAACGAGTTGCGGTTTTTTATGCGGGAGCAAAATTTCCTGGCGTGAAGATAAAAGCGATTGCAATATCAGCTGCAGCCTCCAGTTATGAGGTAAGTACACCGGCAGCACCATGTGGTAATTGTCGACAGGCTATATCCGAATATGAGTTGAAACAAAATGCACCGATCAAAATGATATTAATGGGTGAAACCGGCAATGTGATCGAATGTGATTCTTTGGCAGATTTGCTGCCATTGGCCTTCAATAGCAGTTATTTGAAATGATGCTTTTTTTTCACTAAGGTTTAGAACATCCACATAATTTCAAGTTTTTGTTCAGCATATAATTTCTTAATCGTTTTACTTCTATTATTTTTATCGATTCATATATATGTGTATTTTTGTTCTTCTGCGATACCTAGGTCAAGGTAACCTCTGGCATCATTAAGAAATTTAAACCTATAGCTGAAATTGATGAAAAAAATCACCAAGGAAACATATATAAAATGGTATGAGGACATGCTGTTTTGGAGAAAGTTTGAGGATAAATTGGCCGCTGTGTACATTCAACAGAAGGTAAGAGGATTTCTTCATTTGTATAATGGCCAAGAAGCCGTTTTGGCAGGTGCTCTACATGCAATGGACCTTTCCAAGGACCGAATGATAACGGCCTATAGAAATCATGTGCAACCCATTGGTATGGGAGTTGATCCTAAAAGGGTGATGGCTGAACTTTTCGGAAAAGTAACCGGAACCTCTAAAGGTATGGGTGGATCTATGCATATATTTTCTAAGGAGCACCGTTTTCACGGTGGGCATGGAATTGTTGGTGGTCAAATACCTTTAGGTGCTGGCATGGCCTTTGGGGATAAGTATCATGGTAGGGAAGCTGTAACTTTATGTTATATGGGTGATGGCGCCGTAAGGCAAGGCTCACTTCATGAAACATTTAATTTGGCCATGTTGTGGCAACTGCCCGTAGTTTTTGTTTGTGAAAATAATGGGTATGCCATGGGTACTTCTGTGGCGCGAACTTCTTTCTCAACAGAGATTTGGAAGCTTGGTTTAGGCTATGAAATGCCATGTGGTCCTGTTGACGGTATGAATCCGGTTACAGTTGCCCAAGAAATGAGCAAGGCTATCGAAAGAGCTAGAAGTGGCGGCGGACCTACTTTTCTGGAAATGAAGACCTATAGGTATCGTGGTCATTCCATGTCAGACGCACAGCATTACAGGACCAAGGATGAAGTTGAGGAATACAAAAAAATAGATCCGATCACCCAGGTATTGGATATCATAAAAGAAAATAAATACGCAACAGAAGAGGAAATCAAGAATATTGACAAAAAGGTCAAGGATTTGGTGAAGGAGTGCGAAAAGTTTGCGGAAGAATCGGAATATCCACCGGTAAACCAATTGTATGATATGGTTTACGAACAAGAGGATTTTCCATTTGTTCAACATAAATTGTAAGTAGATGGCTGAAGTAATAAATATGCCCCGTTTGAGTGATACCATGGAAGAAGGTACCGTGGCTAAATGGTTGAAAAGTGTAGGGGACAAAATTGAAGAAGGAGATATATTGGCGGAAATTGAAACCGACAAGGCTACCATGGAATTTGAATCCTTTTATGAGGGTACGTTGTTGCATATTGGAATCGAGGAAGGCGACGGTGCCCCTGTTGATACCTTATTGGCAATCATTGGCGAAGAAGGTGAGGATATTTCCGCATTATTGAGCGGAGGAAGTTCTTCTAGCTCTAACGATACGACTTCTGAAGAAAATGAAGAAAAGGATAAGGATTCCCAAGATGAAAAGGATCCTGAAGATAAAGCTAAAGAGGACGATCAAGCTAAGGAAGAATCCGATGAAGCTGAGACCACCGATTCAATTCCTGAAGGAGTTGAAATAATTAAAATGCCCCGTTTGAGCGATACCATGGAAGAGGGTACCGTAGCGAGCTGGTTGAAGAGTGTAGGTGATGATGTAGAGGAAGGCGATATTTTGGCCGAAATTGAAACGGATAAGGCTACCATGGAATTTGAATCTTTTTATTCCGGTAAATTATTATATATCGGGATCCAGGAAGGGGAATCTTCTCCCGTAGATACTGTTTTGGCTGTAATTGGCCCTGAGGGTACCGATGTAGATGCTGTTTTGAGCCATAGTTCCGGTGGAAGTAAAAAGGATTCAAGTACAGATTCCAAAAAAGAAGAAAAGAAATCGGCAGAAGATTCAGGGAGCAAATCTGAACCCAAATCTGAACCCAAATCCGATAATAAAGAGGCTTCCAAATCCGTATCTGATGGGGAAAGAATATTCGCTTCGCCTTTAGCCAAAAAAATTGCAGAGGATAAAGGTATCGATTTGGCCAATGTTTCCGGATCTGGGGATAATGGTAGAATAATAAAAAAGGATATAGAAAACTATACCCCTAGTCCCGATACGAAGCCTGCCAGTTCAGGTTCGAAGACTGAAAGTTCTGCTTCAGCGGCACAACCTGTTTCCATGGCCATACCGGCCGGAGAGGAAGGTACTGAAGAAGTCAAGAATTCAAATATGCGTAAGGCAATTGCCAAAGCATTGGGCAATTCCAAATTTACGGCACCTCATTTTTACCTCACTATCGAAGTGGATATGGACAATGCCAAGGCGGCACGTCTGCAGATCAATAGTCTGCCCGATACCAAGGTTTCATTCAATGATATGGTGTTGAAGGCTTGTGCCATGGCACTTAGAAAACATCCGCAGGTGAATACATCTTGGAACGGCGATACTACAAAGTACAATAAGCACATTCACATGGGTGTTGCGGTTGCGGTTGATGAAGGATTGGTGGTGCCTGTGGTGAAACATGCAGATTTAATGGGCTTGACCCAAATAGGGAGTGCAGTTAAAGATTTAGCCGGTAAAGCACGTAACAAGAAAATTTCTCTTGCAGAAATGGAGGGTAGTACGTTTACCGTTTCAAACTTGGGAATGTTCGGGATTTTAGAATTTACGAGTATTATAAATCAACCAAACTCTGCCATATTATCCGTTGGTGCAATAGTGGAAAAACCGGTAGTGAAAAATGGAGAGATTGTCGTTGGTAGTACCATGAAACTGACCTTGGCTTGTGATCATAGAACGGTAGATGGTGCGGCAGGAGCCCAATTTTTGCAGACATTACGCCATTTTGTTGAAAACCCGGTGACCATGTTGGCCTAGAGTTTTATTTTTAAAATAGAATGATAAAAGCATCCATTCAAGGGGATGCTTTTTTTTATCTTTAGACCTAAAATCGATTGCCCTTATGAGAAATGTAATTATAATGCTTTTTGGATTCTTGCTTTTAGGATGCGGAGGGGCCCAAGTGAATCAGTCCACCGAATTAAATCCCCTGAACAATCCTAAAGGTGTTCAAGGAAAAGTTTTAGAAAATAATAGGTCGGATACAAGGTCTGTAAATGAATCCAACACTTTAAGTTCTAAAATAGAAGCCTTTAGTTCACCAAAGGATATTGAGAAAAAAATGGTTTTTTTAACCTCCGATGAACTTCAAGGGAGGGATACCGGAAGCGAAGGAATTTCCATGGCGGCCGATTATATCCAAAACGTATTTGAAGAGAACAACATCCAACCTTATTTTTCGTCCTACCGAGACACTTTGGCAAATTATGAAGGCACGGCCTATAATCTAGTTGGCTATATACCCGGCACCGACCCAAAACTTAAAAATGAATTTATAGTACTTGGTGCCCATTATGACCATATTGGTTTGATAAGTGGACAGTCTGCAGATACTATTGCAAACGGAGCCAACGACAATGCCTCTGGTACCACTACGGTTTTGGAACTTGCTAGATATTTCGGTAACGTTAAGGAAAATAAACGTAGTATTATTTTCGCACTATTCACCGCAGAGGAAAAGGGACTTTTAGGTTCCAAACACCTTGCTGAGAAGTTGAAGGATAAAAATATAGACCTTTATGCCATGTTGAATTTTGAAATGGTTGGGGTTCCAATGGTTGACAAAGATCATAGTTTGTACTTAACAGGTTATGAATTGTCTAATCTGGCGGATATAAGTAATGGCTATGCGGGAAAGAATTTGGTAGGATTTCTACCAAAAGCGAAGGAATTCAATCTTTTTAGACGTTCTGATAATGCACCTTTCCATGATGTTTTTAATGTGCCTTCCCAAACCTATAGCTCCTTCGATTTTACCAATTTTGGCGAATACCATAAAGTAGGCGATGAGGCTTCGTTAATGGATTATGTACACATGGCAACTATGGTCAATGATGTAATTCCTATGCTAAAGGGTATCGTGAATGCACCTGTTAAAGAATTAAAATATAAGTAATGGAATACGTTATTGTAACCGGTACGAGTAGGGGAATTGGATTTGAATTGACCAAATTATTGGCCGATGCAGGTCATACGGTTTTGGCACTTTCCAGAAATGAAAAACCGATTAAAAGTCTAGCCCATTCCAATATTGAGTCTTTTTCATTTGATGTTTCCTCCGATTCCGATCGTAAAAATTTAGCTAAATATTTAGGGGAGAATAAAATTGAAGTATCGGCATTAATCAACAATGCGGGTAAATTGGTGAATAAGCCTTTTCTGGAAACTACGGAT
This sequence comes from Flavobacteriales bacterium, assembly GCA_038256135.1. Lineage (GTDB taxonomy): Bacteria > Bacteroidota > Bacteroidia > Flavobacteriales > Flavobacteriaceae > Maribacter. Next base: position 18,701 of record JBBSKR010000055.1, read on the forward strand.
GCTGAATTTAAGTCCGTCTATGAGGTAAACGTATTTGGGGTTGCGGCCATGACCAAATTGGTGGTTCCATTTATGAAGAAAACGGGTCATGTCCTTACTATTAGCTCCATGGGAGGGGTACAAGGAAGTGCGAAATTCCCAGGATTATCTGCATATAGTTCCAGTAAAGGAGCGGTAATCACATTAATGGAACTTCTTGCGGAAGAATTTAAGGAAACCGGTCCTTCGTTCAATGTGTTGGCATTGGGTGCGGTGCAAACCGAGATGTTGGAAGCCGCTTTTCCTGGCTATGAGGCACCTGTAACCGCATTGGAGATGGCAAATTACGTAATGCATTTTGCCCTGAACGGACAAAAACTCTATAATGGTAAAATGTTACAGGTAAGTAGTAGTACGCCATAGAATGCAAAAAACATTAGTAAAATATCTTCCCGAATCTGCAGTTGTTCCTTGTTTTGAACTAATTAAGGCCAGCCAAGTGCATTTGAAGATTGTTAATGAACGTGTTACTAGGCATGGTGATTACAGAAGAAGAGAAGACGGTAGGCATCAAATTACCGTGAATGCATCCCTAAACAAATATAGATTTTTGATTACTTTAATTCATGAAATAGCCCATTTGGTAGCATTTGAAAAATATGGTAGGCACATCAAGCCACACGGATTGGAATGGAAAAAAACCTTTCAGTATTTGATGCTACCTTTCATACGTCCACAGATATTCCCTTCCAAACTGCTTCCGCTTTTGGCGAGGCACTTTAAAAATCCGAAGGCGAGTAGCAGCACCGATGCCCAATTATCCATAGCACTGAAGCAATTTGATGAGCAACAATCGGAAAAAAACTATGTATTTGAATTACCCATAGGTAGTGTGTTTAGAATCTATAATGGGAAGCTTTTTAAAAAGGGAAACAAAAGAACCAAACGCTATGAATGTGTTGAGTTGAAAACGGGAAGAATGTACTTGTTCCAGCCTAATGCAGAAGTAGAACTGATTGAGGATTAGATTTAAAAATACTTTCACCTTGAGCGTAGCCGAATGTCTGCCAAATACCGAAGTGGAATTAATACAAAGTTACTATGAACAAAAATTATTATGCCGTTTTAATGGCCGGCGGAGTAGGGTCAAGATTTTGGCCGATCAGTACTACGGATAACCCGAAGCAATTTCATGACATGTTAGGGACA
>JBBSKR010000056.1:0-18823 GCA_038256135.1 Flavobacteriales bacterium
TCAATGATTCCCATTGCTTTGGTAGCACCGGGTTTTTTTGAACGATTCCTTCATCTGAAATGTCCAATCCGGCGAATCCGAACAATACGGTCTGCAACATACCGCCGGCTCCCGTTGCAAAATAGGAGAAATTACTGGTCGCAACCTCAGATAGGGCTCCAAAAGGTTCTTGTTGATTGGGAACGTAACTCTCTTTGAACAGGCGATATGCATTCTCCACATCGCCTTTTCTTGCATAGAGCACCGCAAAAATGGATTTCCCCATTGCCGGTCCTTCTTTGGAAAGTTTTGGTTCATAATATTCCAGATCCTTCAATATGGATTCTTCCTCATCTACAATGGACAGTGGATAGGATAATAGGTTAACATCCGCTTGTTTTATGATTTCCCCATCATAGTTACTGTGCTCCTTGGTAACACCATCAGGAAATCTAAGTATTCTTATGTTATTTGCAACTAAACTCCACATGGGATCTGGCTCCATTCCCAATGCTTCGGACGCCTTTTTTGCATACCTCAGTGCCGTGATGGCGGCACCGTTGGTAAAGGCATTGTCGTTGACATTGGGAGCAAACTCATTGGCCCCGACCACATTGTTGATGGAATAACTTCCATCGGGGTTTGCGGTGACACGACTTATCCAGAAATCGGCGATTTCCCTTATGACCGGATATCCTTTTTCTTCGAGCCATTTTTTATTTTTCGTCACACGGTAATAATTCCAGAACGCGATTGCGATATCGGCTGTAATATGATGCTCAAAAGGACCCGTAAGTGCAAATGGTGGTGTGGCCTCCTCGCCGGTATCATCACTTTCCCAAGGAAACATTGCCCCGTCATACCCATAATTGATGGCACGTTCTTTCGCTTGTGGTAATCTGTCATATCGGTAGTTCACCAATGACCGGGCTATGTCTTGATTGAAAAGAAGTAGTGGAGGAAACATCCACAGTTCCGTGTCCCAAAAAATATGCCCGTTGTACGGTGTTTGTAGGGAAAGCCCCATTGGGGCAATACTCAGGTCCGAGTCTCCCCGACCAAAGGCATATAAATGATAGAGTGCCAGTCGAACATCCTGTTGGGAAGTAAGGTCGCCCTCAATTTCAATATCGCCTTTCCAAAGTTCCGACCATAACTTTTTATGCCCGCCCAATAATACCGCTCTACTATTCAGTAAATTAAAGATGACCATGCGTTCCGATTCGGATTTGGGATCCGAAAAATTTTTGGTCGTACATTGGGCCCCTGTCCATGCGAATTCAAGGGTGTCTCCTTTTTCCATTTTTTTATCAAAGGAAAGGGTGTTCTCATAATCATTGACAACCTTGTGCGTCAATTCGGGCCGTTGGTTTTCCCTAGAGGAGTTTATCGCATGCCAAATAAACGTTGCGGAAGTACTCACAAAATGTTTCCCGAAAGGGCTAATTGCCTTGGATTGTAATATGGGCATTGTGGTCTCAACATCTTTTAGGACCTGAAAGGTATTCGTTGGTTTGCCGTACTCTTTGGGTACCATGATTTTTCCGCCAACACGCAGGTCTAGATTACTTTTAGCCTCCACTTTTATATCAATATAACCTGTATATTGGACATTGCGCAGCGCAAAAACGGTACAAGAAACGGAAGCCTTGTCCTTAAAGGTAAATGAGGTCGTTAAGGAGGCCTCCTGCATGTGCATGATCTGTTTCCAATCGCTAATATTGTTTTCGGTTACTTTTTCCCCATCGATGTACATATCAAGATTCCCGAAATTCATCCCATGCAGAATTTGGCTTACCTTTAGTTCTGGATCGACATCATAAACGTTATTGAGCACAATATGTTGGATTTCCAGTGGTTTGGAAGAAGTGAGCATCCCGATTCTTCCGTTGGAGATGGCAATGCCGGTATAATCGGAACTTTCTTTCACTTCTATGTTCCACGCATCGTTTTGGGCCATGGCAAGGTTGGTGAATACCACAATGACTAGTATGATCAGGTTTTTCATTTAACTGAATTTTTGTATTAAATGTAGCATTGACATTAAGTCAAAACATTGGAATATCACTATTTATCTTAGTACTCTTCCAAGGTAATAATAAAAACTTTTAAGTTGATCTGGATTCCTTTAATTTATATCTATTTATCCTTTATTTAAACTTTTCAAACTCTACTATAACTACTTGCAGATATTAGTAATTCTGAATTTAATTGGGTACATATTTTCTAATATAAAATTGAGTAGTACTGTCAATTTTATAAATCTCCTTTGTATACCCCATCAGGTTCATAAACCGGCATTTTGGCTAGTTGGGAGTTTGAAAGTGAGTCTTTCCTAGATTCAAGAAGGATTGAATCTTTATAATCTTGAATAAAGTCAAAATGTGGAATGGTTATTTTTTGGGTCTTTAAGCCTATTGCATACTGAGAAGTTCCAATATCGCTCCAATCTTTTTGAGATAATTGCTTATCGATACCGATCTTATTAGAATTTTGGAAATTTTGAGAGTGAATTGTAAAAATACCAAGCACGGTAAAAATGCATAAAAAAACTATTTTTTTCATAGTAAGATGTCTTTAGAACAAAAAGATACTAAATAAAAAACCCATATTTTGAACTTCTGATATGATATTAAATCAACAATCTATTTCATCGATCTCTTTGTTTCAATATGTTAAGGCAATGGACATCCTTTAAATTATGAAAAAATCTGTTTGAGTAATTATATTGACATCGACCTTACCAAGTGACTATACCTTAGGTCATTGGCCATCAATCGCAACGTCTAGAATAATAAGCCTCACATTTAATTTTCCAAGAATCATAGTCACTCCTATCAAACAATACCCAAAACGGATGCCAGAGCGGTAGCCAATCCCAAAAAGCTAAGAAAACCGCAAATGTCCGTTACCGTGGTCAGGATTATGGATGATGATGTGGCCGGGTCTTGTCCAATGGCTTTTAGGGCCATGGGGATTACAGCACCAGCAAAACCAGCAATGATCATGGAAATGATCATCGAAATGCCGATCACTATTGCGATTCCTAAGGAGGAGGACCAAAAATAGACGATAATCCCGGTGGTCAACGCTACCGCTACCCCATTTATCAAACCTACCATTATTTCTTTTCTAGCTACTTTAAACCATTGCGAGATTCTGATCTCCTTTAAGGCTAAGCCCCTCATGGTTACGGCTAGAGCCTGCGATCCCGTATTCCCAGATTGGCCGGCCACAACCGGTAAAAATATCGCCAAAATTGTGATCTTGGCTATGGTATCCTCGAAGAGTCCTACTACCATGGATGCCAAAAATGCGGTCGCAAGGTTGACCTGCAACCATGGAAGCCTTTTTCGCACGGCAAAGGAAATTTTCGAGAGGGCCTGTTCTTCCCTGCCCGCACCGAACATAGCCTGTAAATCTTCGGTGATTTCCTTTTTGGAAGCAGTTACGAGGGCATCATTACGGATGACCCCTAATAAATGATGATTGATATCCGTGACCGGAATCTGTAATAGCCCTTCGTTTTCCATAAGATCCAGAACCTCTTCCCTGGATTCCATGGCGCCTATAAAAGGGGCCACATCCATTAATTCGTCCAATAATAGGGTCGGTTGTGAAATAGCAATTAATTGGACGGTGACCTTGCCCAATAATTTCCCGTCGTTATCGACTATATAGATCACTGCTACATTTCGGTCACCGAGTTTACGGATTCGCTGGAGGACATCATCAACGGAATTACCCCTGAAAAAAGTAATGACATTGGTTTCCATAAGGTGTCCCGCCGTTCCGGGCCTATAATCCAGATAATCCCTTATCTCTCGGGAGACAAAATCTGGCAATAGAATAAGTTTTCTTTCTACATCGGAACGGTCCGAGCGAGAAAGCAACCTGGCTCCCAAGTGGGTATTCACCCTTTCGAACATCTGAACGAACATCGTATCTTCCATAATAGACACAAGTTCCGTGATGGTATCGGGATTCAATTTGAAAAATATCGCCCTTGCACTAAAGATCGGTAACTCGCTCAAAAATTTCAAAATGGAAATTGGGGGAAGCGAATCCAATGTATGCGCGGCGTCTTCGGGATATTTAAGAAAATATTCGTTACACAATTTATTTTCTACTATTTCTGTTTTCGGCTGCATATCCAATGGTTATAACTATTCGTTGCCTTTGCTTCCTAATAAAGCGGTGAGACCAACCAGATAAAGTTCGCCAAGTGCACCGCCCGTTTCAAGTATTTCCTTGGTTGTAGGTCTATTGGTCTTTGTCGAAATTTTTATTATGGAACTATGGTATAGGCTTCCCAAAATCCTTTCGGAAGAGTCCACCACGGGGATGTTCCCGAATTCGAACCAAGCGGGGTGATCGATTACATTTTTAACCGGCATATTCGAGAGAAATTTTGGCAAATGCTTTGACATTGATTCCCCTATGGACCCCGACGGGTCCGCAAGTAAAAGTTCTTTAGAGCCTACATAACCTTTAAGGGTCCCTTCCATATCAACAACATAAATACAGAGATTGACATGGTCCAAGTTCCTTCTTATAATTTCCACTGCCTGTTCGACAGGTGATTCTTTTTGAACAACGATTGCCGCTTCCATCAGTGCTCCCACCGTGTTCGGAAGCTGCTCTAGCTTACGCGTGATCGCCAGTGATCGCTCAAAGGTCACGCCTTCTAAAAGATGCTCCCTGGCCGTCACCTCCATTGGCCTCAACAATGATACGATGAGAAAGATTTCCCCGTTCCGCATCAACTCCAATTTCTTTTGGGGTTCATATAAGGCAAAAAATCTGGACGCTTTTTCAGCGTTTATGAGACTAAGAAGTTTTATGCTTTCTTCCTTTGGCATTTTCTGTAGGAACGCGGCAGCTTCCTCGTCCGTACATTGCTCAAGGGCTTGCGCAGCGGAGAAAGGGTGCTTTTTCAAGAAGTCTTCCAAAACCTTCTGATTCGGATGCATATATCAGTCCTTTGTGATTAGATAGGATTCGGTGGTATTGAACTCCTTTGCTGGTATGGTAACCAGTCCTTTATCATTCTCGAGGATTACCCTTGTTGCCTCGATCTTTACAATTCTTCCCCTTATTTTTCCGATCTGTATCTCGTCACCTTCCCGGTAACTTCTACGCACATAGAATGCGGCCAGGATGTTCGATATTGAAGTTTGCGCACCTAGTCCGAAAGCCAGGGCGGCACCGAAAAGTAAGGCGGCCAAAACAATATCAATTATATTTATCAGAAACGATATTTCGATACCGATCTGATCCATGGCAATGATGATTGCGGTCAATAGAAGCAAAAATTTTGCAATTTTGACCAATGTGCCACTATACTCCAAACCTAAACGCTGGCAAACCGAGGTGATAACATTGGAAAGGATATTACCGAGTATTATCGCGGCAAAAATAATCAAGATCGCGGCAAGTAGATTTGGGATATAGTGAAGAATTCCCTGAAACCAATCCGTCAACAGTGACAGACCTAATATGTCGGCAATCAGCACAACACTTGAAAAAATGATCAACCAAAAAAAAGCAACACCTATGAAGGTCCCGGCTTGTTTAAAATTTAGGCCGTCGAATCGTCTGCTGGCCAATTTTCCAATGGAGAATATTAATCGAACAATAAGAAATTTGACCAATACCGCAATGGCATATCCTATAACTAAAACCATCAAGGCTATTAGAATGTTGGGAATTAGCTCCAGAAATTCATCTTTTACTTTTTCAATAATGTCGGTTAGTTTTGACCCCATAGAAAATAAAGATAGGAATTTCAACAGATCAAAAAAATTCTTAATAAGCAAATTATTTTTTAAATGTTTAAGAACCCGGCCGGTTGTAATAGTCAGGTTGTAAAGAACATTACTATTTACCATCATCCGGCTTGCCTACTCCTTTTTTTAAACTTTTCATATTATCTTTTTGGTACCGACATGGTATCCTATCTCATTCCTATGTGAACTTTGTTTAAAATCAGTCGGTTAAAATTGAGGTTTTGCCGGATTATCCCCCACTTACTTTAACTTCTACAATCGCTTTTCTTGTTTCATTTCCTTTACCGTTTTTTCGATCCACGGGAATAGTATTACAGCCTTACGGTACCAATAACCGGCATTTCATCCATCCCTTTCTTTCTGATTCAAATAAGGATGTACCCAAATTCCCTGACGCCGTATTGATGATATCTATCAATTGGTGGGCCTCATGCCAGTTACCCAATGCATTCCACCACTAGGCCTGCAATGGTTAGGCCGAATTTGGGGAAGGGGAAGATTTCTGAATGGTTTCCATAAATTCAGGTGAGGTATTCGATTTCCTTATCATAGGAGCCATGTTCCATGGTTTGGGTTCGCGTTTAATCTAGCTGACTGTGTCTTAAAAATACCTAATTTCACAAATTAGCGATATCAATTATACAACGTGGAACTATTACCATTAAAATTAATTAAATCCCTCCTGCCCTACTTGCTGAGTGCAGGATTGGTTTTTTTTATTTTTCAAATCCATATGTCGAACGACGTTGACAGTATGCTGAACGAAAAAAACAATGCTATCTCGAATGTTTTCCTCACTTCACAAATAACCTATCACAAAGAATTTGCACCATTTGCCCGTAGGCCATTGACAACTTTCCTTATAGAAAGGGCGGCAAGTTGCCTGGGAATCACTATGGGCAAGGCCTTTATTTGGGTCAATTTTTCATTGCTATTCCTCAGTGGAATATTACTGTTCCGGCTTTCAAGGGTCATGGATTCGGGATATTTAAAGGGAATTTTCAATATCATATTATATTTCCTGTCATTTTCTGTGTTATTCGCCTTTTTTCCACCGATTTTCAGTTATGATGAACCTCTTCAATACTGTTTAATTTTCGCGGGTTTGACCAGTTTCCTCAAAAAACAATGGACGGGTTATGTCCTTTGGTTTACCGCTGCGATGATAGCGCGGGAAAACAGTGCCTTTTTAATTTTAGGTCTTGCTTTATCCACTTCGGGCCAGGGTCTTACCTACCGAAAGGTCTTCTCCGCCAGGCAGCTGGGTTATTATATCCTGATTGGACTGCCCATACTGTTGTATTTGGTATTCATTGTGTTTTTTATTGAGACCAATGAGCTTTGGGGAGGTACACAGGATGAATTTCAGACAAGATTCTCCTGTTTTAAGGAAAATTTCAAGGATATACAAAGTTTCATTGAAACTATAATCTCCCTTGTATTGACCTTGGGTGTCTTTATCTATTTTCTTCTCGCTTCCTTTGCCCGCCATAACCCGGCGCCCAAAGAAAAAAAGTTTGTTCACGCCTTTATCATTAGTTCTATTATGAACACCTTGATCGTTCTGCTAGCGGCTTTTTCTAAGGAGGCCAGGTTATTTGCGCTTCCCTTGGTCTTTTTATGGCCCCTAATGGCACAATATTGTTATAGGGAAATTCGCTTACTGTTGAACTTTAACACCTACCTCCGGTGTTTTGCCAATTGGAAGTTCAGTGTCACATACGGTATTCTTACCCTGATTAACTACCTGATTTCCTTTATCGTTTACGTACCTAGTTTCCCTTCGAGTGACAACTATTTCAATGAATATCTATTTCTTTGCTTACAACTTATTTGTTTGCACTATTTGCTCAGGCATTATGATAATCGCAATCCCGGGAAAAATCCCCTTTTTCAATTGGTTTAAAAAGACAACTTCGTAAAAGGGATGCCTGTACCGGATGATGGGAGTCAATATTTTCTTCCCCTCCATCATTCAATTGTAATTGGGTACCATCTTCCGATTTTAAGCTCGATCCGTTCAAGTAGGTTTGAAATAGCGGTTTTAAATCGTTTGTACAAAGTAAAATTTGTACTTGGTAATCGAATAGGCCTCGCTGAGGATACAATGAAGTGAGCTTAAATCCCATTGCAATTACATTTTCGGCGAGTACTCCATTGGGACTAACCATCCCCGATAACTTTTCTAGTTCCTTGCCATTTTCGTCCAGAACTCTTATTTTGTCAATCGCTACAGGAAACTCATTCGGTGGACACGGTAAACATTAAATTTTTGATTGTCGACGCGCCCAAAGGCGCCATTGCTTTCCAGACGTATTTTCTTTTTCTGAAAAATAATAGTGTGCGAATCGTTCAAGGATGGAACCTTAAATTGTGTGCTGTCTATTGTAGCAGCCACAATGGCTTTATAGCTTATGTTCATCACCACATGTACCTTAGTTGCACTCTCTGCCGGAAAAACCATACCACTGGAAATGGTAGCTCTAAAACCAGTGGTGTCTCTCATTGATGACCAACTTTATGGTTGAAACAACGGGTCGGTACTAATGTAAAATCGAATTCTGCCCGCTTTTGCTAACCGTTTTGTCTCCGCTTCGAAAGCAGCCTTAGCTTCATCGTGTAACATTTTCAAATCTTTGCCAGTGTCGTCTTTTAACAGCTACAGCTTGGTATCTTCTACATTTATAGAAGCGGAATTTTCCGCTGGTATCCAAAAATCGACTTTGAACTTATTGCTGGAAAAAGTTTTACTAGGTAGTTCACGTTCTATTTCTAAGCGAATGGGCTGCACTTGTTGCAAAAATCATATTCATTGAAATAACTGCAATTAAGAAAAGTAGTGTTTTATATATTTTCATTTTAAAAGTTTTTTATTGATAAAATCCTTAGCACTAGTGCTTATGCACCTCTAATCATTAGAATTTCCCGAGGCTCTGACTCGGGTGTAGCATCGATACGATCAAGTATCATTGCCAAAAAACAAGAGTCAAGAACCAAGAGCTAAGACAAAAAAACTCTATTTTCTAAGCTCTTGTAGCGTGGTTACTGAGCTTGCCGAAGTGCAGCGGTCTTGTTTCTGATACCTCGATGGCTCTGCCTCGAAGTAGTTCATTTCATTCTGCAAACTTTTTGCCAATTCATGGTACAGGTTTCATTTTTACATTGATCATACATTTACCTCCCCCTGGATCCAACTGATAAAAGATACCATGACAACAATGGATATGTGATAGCAACACTATTTTTTGGCATCACCGTTTACCGTGTTATTTCGGTCTGATGCATTTCGGTAAAATGGGCTGCAATTACACTTTCTGACGAATCGTAAAAATTCGTATGTACCCACATGCCCTTATTTTTCAACAAATCAATGAAACAGTCGTCCCCAAATTCATTTACACACTCGTCTAAATATTCGATAAACAGAATTTTGCGAATATCCAATTTTGCTTCTCACCTACGCATTGTTTAAACCTGCGACTTGCATTATTACTAATTGCAGCTTTAGTGCCTTAATGCCCATTTGGTAAATAATTATGTTAGAAAATATTCGTATTTTGAGAAGGCACTGATTATATATTCCATACTAATTTGTATCAAAATTTCAAATATGCTGGGTACCGGGAAAATAGTAAAATCCAAAGGTTTTGTGAAACCGTAAATAACTCTTTGTAAATTGTGATTTTCTAAATCTAGTCTTTCAAATTTTATGAAAATTCTTCATACTGCCGATTGGCATATTGGTAAAAAACTGCATAAACACGAACTCAATAAAGATTTTGATATTTTTACCGATTGGCTGCAACAACTCATCATTTCTGAAAAGGTCGATCTTTTACTGATTTCCGGTGATATTTTCGACCTGGCGAATCCTTCTTCGGAAGCCAGGAAACAATACTACCAAGCGCTGATTAAATTACAGCAGCTCGACTGCAAGATTATCGCCACCGGTGGGAATCACGATTCTCCAGCCATGCTCGACGCACCCAAAGAAATTATGAAGGCTTTGGATATGGAAATCATAGGTGGTTTACCATCTAATCTTGAAGACACCATTATCCCAGTTAAGAATAAACAGGGTGAAATTGAAGTTATAGTGGCAGCCATTCCCTTTTTAAGGGATGCCGATCTTAGGTCTGGACAAAGTGCTACAACTTATGACGACCGCCTTCAGGCAATTCGCGAAGGAATCAAAAATGTTTTTAAAAATGCTTTCGAATTATGCGAAAAAAAATATCCTGAAATTCCTGTGATAGCCTTGGGACACCTGTACACAGCAGGATCCGATAGTTCCGATAGTGAAAGGGATATACAGATTGGGAATCAGGCGGCCTTTAACGCCCTGCAGTTCGGTGAACATTTCAGTTACATCGCTTTGGGACATATCCATAAACCCCAACGAGTTTCGGCCAATATTCCGGTTTTTTATTCCGGTTCTCCCTTCCCACTTTCTTTTAGTGAACGAAAGGATGAAAAACGGGTGTTGATGCTCGACACTAAAATTGGCTGGGAACCTCAAAGTATTCCCGTTCCGGTTTTCAGAAAACTGATCAGGATAAGTGGGAGGCTAAATGAAATTGAGCAAAAACTGAATGATTTAGTCCCATTTGGTGAACTGGATTCACTCATTGAAATCGATTTAATAGAAGATCAGTATGATGCGCATAAGATTTATGCGCTGGATCAACTTGTAAATGATTTTGATAAATCCGGATTCGTAATCGTCAAACAGCGTGTGGAATTTAGAAATCAAACGAAGGGAACTTCAGAATTATATGCAGAAAACGAACAACTTGAAGATTTGAAACCGAAAGATGTCTTTTTGGAATTGATAGGCAACCATGAATATGATGACCAGCAAAAAACTGAAATTTTAAGTGCTTTTGATGAAATTCTCGAAGAAGTACAGCAATCTGAAAAGTCAGCGCAATGAAGATCCTGAAAATAGCCTTTAAGAACATCAATTCCCTGCGGGGCGATCATGAGATCGACTTTAGGGCTGAACCATTTATCAGTAGTTCTTTATTCGCCATAACTGGCCCTACAGGTAGCGGGAAAAGTACTATTCTGGATGTAATTTCTTTAGCCCTGTTTAATCAGGTTCCGAGATTGGGTAAAATCAGCAAAAATGAGATAAACGCAAAAGGTGCCATTTTAACCCGCAATCAAAAGGAGGCAATGGCAAGGGTAACCTATGAGTGCAAAAATGGCGTTTTTAGTTCGCAATGGAGCATTTCCACTAATCGCAATGACAAGCTTCGCGATTATGAAATGGAACTATTTGATCATCGGAAAAATGAACTGATCGATCTTAAAAAATCTGATGTCCCGAATAAAAATGAAGAATTGATCGGATTGAATTACGACCAGTTCATTAAAGCAGTATTGCTGGCACAAGGGGAATTTGCCCAGTTTCTAAAGGTCACCAAAAAAGAACGTGGTGCTTTACTGGAGAAAATTACAGGTACCGGAATTTACCGATTGATCGGTCAGAAAGTTTACGAAACGAACGGCGTGCTGAATAAGGATATTGAAGAACGGCAGACCGAGATAAAAATCATCAAGGATAATCTAGTAGAGGATGAAGTTCTAGAACTTAAAAAAGTTGATCTTCAGAATAAAACAAAGACTCTCAAAAATTTTCAGGATGAGATCGAAAGCCTAAAAAAGGCTCTGGAATTAAAAGAAAATATTCAGAAGAAAACCAGCGGCATAAAACTACTTGAAGAAGAAAAGTCAGATGCTACCAAGAATCTGGAGTCTTTTAATATGGAGCACGGCGCTCCGTTGAAGCAACATGAAAAAGTTCAGGATTTTTCGGATGAATTGCGAAATTGGAACTTGCTAGAAAAAGAAATCAGCAATCTCAAATCTGAAAAAACTACCGTTGCGGAAAGTTTGAAATCAAATTGTATAAGAACAACCGCTGTTATTTCTGAAGTTTCGGCATTTACCAAAACAGAAACCAATTCAGATAATTTCACTAAGAATCTAACCGATTTTAGAAATGAAATCTTGAATTTGCAAGAACAACGAAAGGAAAAGCTGAACGATTATAAGCTTGAAAGATCCAAGCTGGAATCTGAACTACATCCTATTGATATTACTGTGAACGATAAGAATCCTAATCTAATCCTCCAGGAAATACAGGAAAGAATTACTAAAACCACAGATTCACTAAAAATCTGGAAGGAAGAATTTAAAGTGTCAAATCCTGAAGAAATTGAGGTTCTACAAAGTAAACTACAGCAGGAATATAAAAGTACCCGCGAAGCATCTAGGGAATATGCAGCAATTGCGGATATTCAAAAAGAACTAAACCGAAATATAGTTGATTTTGAAAAATTGCAACCTCAGTTAATGTCGCTTCCAGCTGAAATCGATAAACAAAAATTTCAGGTAAACTCAATAAAAACAGGTCTGGAAAATCTCAATTTAAAAAGGGAAAATCAGCTTTTGAAAGCTAGCCTGGAACAGCATCGGCATAAATTAAACGATGGTGAACCCTGCCCTTTATGTGGTGCTATGCATCACCCTTATGCCGAACATTTGCCTAAAAAGAATGATCAGTTGGAAATGGAAATTAAAAAAGCAAACAAGCAGCTGGAAGAACAAACCGCTAAACTCAATGCCAACGCTACTAATTTTGAAAACAATAAGAAGCAGTCTGGAGAGCTGGAGGTAAAGAATAAAAAGCTTGACAGGGTTTTACAAAACCTCAAGGCTGTTTTTGAAGAGAAATTCAGCGGACTTGCAGAAGCACAGAACCTTCAGGAACTTGAAAAACGCTGTGATACCTTGGAAAAGAAAATTGAGGACTTATCTCAATTTGAGAAAGAACAGAAAAAACTTCAGCATTTAAAGGCTGCCCTACCCATCATTGAAAAACTACAATCCATTTCCGGTGACGGTATACGGCTTAAAGAAAAACTGGGTAAGCTATACACCGGCCATGCTATTCAACAGGATGTTGAAAAGCTTCAGAATAAATGGTTAAGCTTGGAAATTGAACTTAAAAACCTAAATGACTCACAAGAAAAGCTGGTAAAGAAGCAAGAAGAAAACGGGAAAATGCATAAAGATCTTGAAAAGGTATTGCTGCCCAAAATAAAAGAAAAAGGATTTCAGGATATAGCAGATGGCTTTTCAGCTTTAATGCAAGATTCCAAAGCAAACAGACTACGTACAGAACGCCAGCAAATTCAGAAAAAAATAGATAATGCAACGGCTTCCCTTAAAATCTTAAATGCACAATTAAAGGAGTTAAAAGATGTGGACAGTGAAACTCCTTCTGAAAATCTTGGAAAGCGACTCATAGAAGTAAAAGACAATTTTGATGCCCTAAACGAGAACTGCAAGGAAATTGAAAGAGTCCTTAAAAATCAAAAAGTGAGCGAGGCAAGAATTAAAACAATTCAGGAAGAAATTGCCGACAAAGAAATACAAACCAGGCGATGGCGAATGCTCAATGAATTGATCGGCGACAGAACCGGTAATAAATTCAATGATTTTGCACAGGACCTAACCCTGAGCCGACTCATAAAACTGGCCAATAATCGGTTGAAAGATCTTAGCGACCGATACCTTATCGATAAACCTACAGATGTAGAAGATGACGGATTGGTGGCTATCGATGAGCACATGGGTGGGCAACGCCGCTCGGTAAAAACCCTTTCAGGCGGTGAAACCTTTATCCTCAGTTTGTCCATGGCATTAGCATTATCAGATCTTGCCTCAAAAAATGTGGAAATAAACAGCTTGTTTATCGATGAAGGTTTTGGAACGCTCGATCCCGAAACACTGGATCAAACCTTGGATACACTGGAAAAACTTCAGGCAGAATCTTCCAAAACCATTGGCGTGATCAGTCACGTAGATTCCCTGAAAGAAAGAATTTCAACGCAGATCCAGCTAACCAGAAACGGGCAGGGTTATAGTAGTATGGAAATTGTTTGATTTTTATTTAATCCCTCATTGAAGGTTTAATTCCCCGTCTTGCCTCGAAATTGTAAGATTATTTTCCGAATTAATACCTCATGGTTTTGCCCCTTAGTTCTTGATTAGTTTTGCCTCATTTCTCTTCCTTCCAACCAGATTGTTCAAACTATCCTCTAAGCCGAAAGCCTATAGTATCAGCTTACGAGAAAACTTAACCCTGAAACAACCCTTAGTATAGGAATCTTTCCTATTTACGTAGCGGCAAACGAATTTGTGATGGATACGTTTTGGAGTGATGAATGTTGTTGGTGGCCACGATACCTTCCGATTCATCGTAATTGTTGCCTCCGGTATTGAGATTTCGGGCAAATCGCGGAAAGTTGCTGCTCGATACTTCAATGCGTATGCGATGTCCTTGTTCAAAATAGTTGCTGGTAGCCATCGGCGTCAAATCAACCTTGTACACTTTTCCCTTGTCCATAAAGACCTCCTTCTCATAACCTTCACGATACCGAACCCGCTGTATGGTCTCATCCAAATTGTAGGCACGGCCATCTGGGTATACGTCAATAAGCTTTATGGTGATATCGGTATCCTTTACATCCGAAGAAAGAAATAAAGTTGATTCAATGAACCCGGTGACCTCAACCCCTTCTTTTAAAACATCGGAGGTATAGACCAATATATCGTCGCGCCCTTCCATAACTTGCTGGTCAAATGCACCGCCTTTTACCGCATTCCCGGTACAGCAAACATTACCGCCATAAGAAGTAACGGGATTCATGGGGTCGTACACAATAGTGTCTGGATTATCTTTTGATGGTCTTTTTATGGAAAGTGTCCCATCCCCGTTCAAGGTATTGGCATGACCATCACTATTCAAATAATACGTCGTCATTTTACTATCCTTGGGTGGCCATTGTTTGGCCGATTGCCATCTATTGGAGCCCATGGTGTAAAACTGTACTCTTGGCGTTTTTTCCTTAAAATCGTTGTTTTCCCCTTTCAACCAAAGATCCCACCATGCATAGATCTGCTCGTCATAGTTGAGGCGGGCATCACCTACACTACGTTCCCCTACAACGGTATTCTCAGTGGCCCGGGTATAGGCACAATGCAATGTTGGAGCAATGACCAAATACTGATTATCCTGTATTTCAGCATCTTTGGCGTTGTTACGCACATGGTTGAAAAGAGTAAGATTCGGTGTAATGCTAACATCGTACCAAGAAGCAAACCAGAAACTGGGCGTACCAATTTCCATATCGTCATGATAAAGACCTCCCGTAAGCCAAGCTGGATCGTTGGGTTTGCGGCGCACCATTTTATCAAATACCTCTTTTTTTCCGTTGATATTCATCAATATATCCTGTAAGGGCAGGTGCTGTAAGGCTTCTGACATATCAACAGGGGGATTCTCTGGAGCCAAGTCGTAAAACCTTGAAATACGGATCAAATCCTCTTGCGTGGCACCTTCGGGAATCCTTGGTTTAAACTTGTCATGCTCTACTCCGTATAGCCATGAAAAAAACAACAACTGCTCCGCTCCACCCCTATACCAGTTACCTTGTTCCATGATGTCACCAACGCTACCTACTCCCGCACCAAAGCCTTGGGGCACCATGGCTGCGTGCGCAGGATGATCTAACGCCGCAACGGCCATTTGCCATTCCGCTGTGCTGGAACACCCGTAGGTTCCTATTTTACCATTGGACCACGGTTGGTCTTTCATCCAACTAAAGGCATCATAACCGTCCGTGAGCGGAACACCCAAAATATCCCATTCCCCTTCTGAAAAATAACGTCCACGCTCGTTCTGCACTACGTAGGCATAGCCCCGTTTCACGGCCTCGTAAGCACTTTGAGCCGTTCTTGTCTTTTGCTCCCCATCACCCCAGGAATTAAAATTATAGGGGGTCCTTGAAAAAATAATAGGTACTTTTTTATCGGTTTTGGGGCGATAGATATCCGTAGCCAAACGGATGCCATCGCGCATGGGCATCATGACTTTTTGGTCGATGATGGCAATTTCATTTAATTTCTCAAGAATGTCATTGTCATCTTGGGCGTTTACAATCGAGCTGAATATCAATAGACAAAGGGATAGGTAAACATAAAAGCTTTTCATAAGGCGTTCCAGTTTTGGTGTTTTCTAAAAATAGCTAAAAATGTAGACTTTTAGACTTGTTTTATTTTCTAATAAGCGTCAAACTTTTTTAGCTTTCTGAGCAAAGCAAAATAGTGGTTATGGGGCATGTTGATAAGAATTCAGCCCCAACTTAAATACGAAAACCACATTCATAAGTTGGCTTTGGTATAACGAGAATATATTTGTGAAAGGTTATCCGGAAAAATGCTGAAAAGGCTATAATGGGTTACATA
This sequence comes from Flavobacteriales bacterium, assembly GCA_038256135.1. Lineage (GTDB taxonomy): Bacteria > Bacteroidota > Bacteroidia > Flavobacteriales > Flavobacteriaceae > Maribacter. The sequence goes on from JBBSKR010000056.1 coordinate 16,089, forward strand.
GTGTTTACATCCGTTCCTGCTTAGTATCTTTGTCGGGAATAGCCTAATAGCTACAAAAACATCAATTCAAATAGTTTTAACTTATGTCTTTCAAAAAATTGCATCCACACCTACTTGAGGTATTGAAGGAAATTTCTATAGAAAAACCTACTCCATTTCAAGAAAGGAGTATTCCCATAATTAAGAGTGGGGCCAATGTATTTTGTATTGCTCCCGAAGACAGTGGAAAAACGACAACCTTATTGCTTACCACATTGCAAAAGCTAAAGTGCGAGGCTAGTGGAAATGCACCCAGAGCTGTTGTTATTGTGGAAAACAAAGAGCGTGCAATGGAAATGTATGACAAATTTTTAGCGTATACCAAGTACACTAGCCTAAGAATATATGTAGGTTATAAAGAACTTCATATTGATATTCAAAAATCAGAAATATTTGAAGGAATAGACGTTTTAATCACCACTCCCAAAAACCTGCACCAGCTATTTTTGTTAAATGGGGTAAGTACTTCAGAGCTAAAGATATGTAGCATGGATGACGCTCGGTTTTTAGTTCAAAAATCTGATTATTCTGCCATGTTGGCCATTACGCAAAGTATTATTAAATGTCAATATGTTTTATATACCGATGTTTTACCGCCAATGCTAAAGCGTTTTGAGCAATACTTTATGGAACGGGCCCAATATGTTGAAAAGTAAGCAGGATTTTGGTATACTTTAGTTCAATTTCCTAAAGAGTTCAGTACCCTGCCCCAATAAAAAAATAGAAGGCCTGTATGACCTTTTATTTTTCTGTCCAACCCAAGCAAGGTGAACATAATGCGGCACATTATAGAATAGCTATGTTGTGTAATCCGCCATTATATCAAACCGTGGTACGCTACAACGGAGACCCCATAAAACTCCTAGGCTCCTAGGAATTAGGCTATGTTATACGGGCCAATACAGCTCTGGCAAACCTTCATTTTTCAAAAGTTGATTGTACTCCAAAACCATCTTATTCTTGATACCTTGTAAGTCGGATTTTAGGGTATTCCATTGTTGTAAATAATCTTTACTTACGTCTCGGGTACCTTGTGTTACAGGAAGATTTCCTTTTCCTATACTGTTCAAAAAGTCTTTGAACTTAATAAGAAGACGTGCCTCGAACATATAGTTGCTTTGAAATGTTCGCATTTCTTTTTGCAGTATGTCAGCAATCCAATCATCAATAACTTTGTTTAGTCGGTTCCCTTCTCTTTTAACCTTTTCATCTTCGGTTTCTTCAATAACAAAATCCAGTTGTTGTTTGATTTTTCGAAGGTCCCGTACCCCTTTCGCCATTTCCGTAGCACCGGCGTAAATAGATTTTGATATTTCATCGCGTTCTTCATACGCAGTCGCAACGTTCGCTATACTGTTCTCTATACGTGGATCGATGGTAATTTCAAAATCTTGGGCCTGCGTAAAATCACCCACTTTCAAGCGTACTTTGTACATTCCAGGAGGCGCATTGTAAGCTGTTAAATCAAGATTGGTAGTGGCCAGTTCGGTCAAGCAATCGAACCGACCAATTTTCATGTTCCATTGGTAACGGTGTGCCCCTATCTTTCGTTGTAGTTGGGGTTTTACCAAACTGTCGCAACCTACTCGTGGCAAGTCGCTATTTTCTGAATGTATTACTTTACCACTGCTATCCATAATTTCAATGGACATTGGCGTAGCTTCTGAAACTTCATTGTTCAAAACATAATTGATCTGGACTCCTTGAGGGGGGTTCGCACCGAGTCCACCGTCAATGCTGTAGGCCACTGAGAGTTCCGTATTTGTGTTATTGGGCTTGTAGAGGTAATAATCCGCTTTGGCCACTTCTACGGATATTTGGTGTAATGGGGTTAGATCATCCAGAATCCACAAGGCCCTTCCTTGGGTCGCGACCACCAGATCTTTTCGCTTCACCCTTAGATCGGTTATTGGAACTTCGGGCAAATTGTTCTGCAAGGGCAACCATTGATTTCCATCATCAAAGGAAACAAAGACACCGGTTTCCGTCCCTGCATACAACAATCCTTTGCGATCGGGATCTTCCCGGACAGTCCGAGCAAACGTGTTATTGGGAATTCCATTTACAATTTTCGTCCATGATGTCCCATAATCATCGGTTTTAAAAATATATGGGCTAAAATCGTTCAGATTATAACCGGTTACCGCAATATAGGCGGTGGCAGGGTCATGAGGCGACGGTTCCACAACATTGATGATACTTTCTTTAAGGCCATTTGGGGTTACATTTGTCCATGAAGTTCCTCCATCTTGGGTAACATGTACCAAACCATCATCGGAGCCCACCCAAATGACACCTTCTTTCAAAGGTGATTCTTCAATATTGAAAAGGTTGTTATAACTCTCCGCAGTGATTTGTTCATTACTGATCGGTTCCCCTCCCTTGCCTTGATGGGCTTCGTCGTTTCGGGTCAGGTCGTCACTTATCACCTCCCAGGTAACTCCCCGATCCAATGATTTCATAACGTATTGCGAACCGTAGTAAATTACATTTGGATCATGAGGTGAAACGATTACCGGACCGTTCCAATTGGCCCTATATTTGAGGTTCTTGGGTTGTTCGCCGGTCACCCTGGTAGGATATGGCATCACCATTCGTGTGTTATCGATATCACGGTCCCATTCCACAAAATTACTGGCAAAATAGGTAGAATACACGTAACGCGGATTGTTTGGATCCACGGCAACGGTTGAAGA
>JBBSKR010000057.1:0-18699 GCA_038256135.1 Flavobacteriales bacterium
ATAAACAACTTTACCGATTCTATAGAAACCCTATTGTCAATCAACGATAAAAATGTAGGTATTCAAACAAGTTTTAAATATAACGTAGACGAAGACTGGGATTGTTTAGCCGGGGAAATTAAAATCAATGTCTATAGAATAATTCAAGAAACATTTCAAAACGCAATCAAACATGCCAACTGCAGTACGTTCTTTGTAACTTTTGAGCGAACAGACACGCACTTTAATGTCATTATGAACGACAATGGGGTTGGTTTCAATCTTGACAAAGGCAGAAATGGTATCGGAATTAGAAATATTAGTTCGAGAATACAGAAATTAAGCGGTAAATGGCACCTTGATTCCAAGGTGGGGCAGGGAACAGCAACTACCTTAAAAATTCCGCTTGATAAAAATTCCGCAAATTCCAGCCATACTAAAGAACTATTCGAAAACGTTTAGTAACTTGACAAAGAATCACAATAAAAATGGACACAGTACGGATTTTGGCGGTAGATGATCATGAGATGACCACTTTAGGGTATAAGTATATTCTAGAAGATTCTGAATTTAAGGATTTTAATGTAAAGGTCGAGATAGCTAAAAGTTTTGAAACAGGTAAAGATAAAATAGAATTCTCTAAACGTTCGATTCCTTATAATATCATTTTATTGGACATTCAGTTATTTTCGCCAGAATCTAAAGATACCAGAACGGGAATCGATTTAGGAGTAATTGCACGAAAAGTGGTGCCGAATTCCAAAATTGTTTTCATGTCGTCGTATAGCGACAATTATAGAATCAATAACATTTTTAAGACCGTGAATCCCGATGGCTACATGGTCAAATCAGAGATAGATGAAATGTCACTGAAGACAATGGTTGAAACCATTATGAATAACCCACCTTACTATACTGCCAGTGCGCTTGCAGCAATTCGTCGTAGAATGGCAAATGATATTGTCATTGATGAACAAGATCAAAAAATTCTGTATCATCTTTCACAGGGTATACATACCAGGGATATCGCACCCTTAATTGGCTCAGCAAATACGACCGTTGAGGCCAGAAAAAGGCAACTAAAGGCAATCTTCGATATTAAAAATGGAAATGATCTTGCCCTAATCAAAGAAGCTAAGGATAGAGGATTCCTATAAACTTACATTTTCATAATTTATTGAATATCAATATATTAAAAATATCATTTTTATTTTATAATAATATCCTCCAAAATTATAAGGTTTTCCTAAGCTTAAAAGCTAAGTGATAAAAGTATCTTTATCAGTAAGAATGCTTTCAAAATAACTTTATATGCTTTTCAATTTTGAAGATTTTATTACAAATTCTTCCTATAATTTAGGGAATACGAAAGAGATTATTGGCATCGATAATTTTATTGATACCCTAGAGTACCATTACTTTTCTCATGTAAGCCTTAAAAAAAATGATGCGACAACCGATTCTATAAATTTAGTCTTGGAATTAAATTGCAACGTAGATTTATTGGAATTATTAGCTCATTTCAAGTCGGGTAGATGGGGGCACAATCGAAAAAACGAAACGCCATTAAAACAAAGTTTGGAACTTTTAGAATCTAAAAATAAAGTTAATATTGATATTGAAGAACTTACCTTGTTTCTTAACGATACCACTATTGTAATCAAACGTATTTATAATAAAAGCATATCGACCCAATTCAATAGCATTCTAAAGCAAATTGCCAGAAACTATGTGTTTTTAACTCGAGGGCTTACACAAAAGCCATACGAGATTTTTGTGCCCATATTTGAAGATACCTTAGAAAATTACGAGGTAGTAAATATTCACTCATCCCATTTAGAAGTTGTACCAAAATCCTATTCCGAATTTTGGGGAGTCTATTTAGACAAAGACGATGAAGCTTCCATATACGACGTAAAGAGAACCAAGTATATAAGTGGAAACTTAGAATTTTTAACCGATTGAATAACAGTTTTTAACTGTTAAATATTGGTCTAGATTGCATCATGGTATTCACCTTCCCTTTTACTTCCTTTATAAGTTGATCATTTTCGGGATGGTTGATTACCTGATCGATTAAATCGACTACGGTTTCCATATCGGCCTCTAACAAACCCCTTGTGGTAATAGCCGGAGTACCAAAACGGATACCGGAGGTTACAAATGGAGATTTATCGTCGAAAGGCACCATATTCTTATTTGCTGTAATATCAGCGGCAACCAACGCATTTTCAGCATCCTTTCCAGAAATATTCTTATTTCTTAAATCGATAAGCATCATGTGATTATCCGTACCACCCGATATAATATTATACCCTCTTTTTACAAAAGCCATGGCCATGGCATCCGCGTTTTTCTTTACTTGTAAAATGTACGCACCAAACTCATCGGTAAGGGCTTCCCCAAAAGCTACAGCTTTTCCCGCAATTACATGCTCCAAAGGGCCTCCTTGATTTCCTGGGAATACCGCAAGGTCCAATAATGCGGACATCTTTCTCAAATTCCCATTCTTTAAGGTGATACCGAACGGGTTCTCAAAATCGGTACCCATCAAAATGAGTCCACCTCTAGGACCCCTTAATGTTTTATGGGTGGTAGTGGTAACTATATGACAATGTGGTATTGGATTATTTAATATCCCTTTTGCAATCAATCCGGCCGGATGTGAAATATCCCCAAGAAGAATGGCGTTTACACTATCCGCTATTTCCCTAAAGCGTTGAAAATCCATATCCCTGGAATAGGCAGATGCTCCGGCTATAATTAACTTGGGCTTTTCTTTGGTAGCTATTTGCTGTATTTTATCGTAATCCAATAGTCCAGTTTCCTTGTCTACTCCATAAAAGACGGGATTGTACAATCGTCCCGAAAAATTTACCGGGGATCCATGCGTCAAGTGTCCCCCATGGGATAAATCGAACCCTAAAATTTTATCGCCTAGTTGTAAGCAGGCATGATAAACAGCAGTATTGGCCTGTGAACCTGAATGTGGCTGAACATTTGCATAGGCCGCACCAAATAGTTCTTTGGCCCTATCTATGGCCAACTGCTCCACTTGATCTACCACTTCGCAACCCCCATAATAACGTTTGCCTGGATACCCTTCCGCATATTTATTCGTTAATACGGAACCTTGCGCCTCCATAACCTGCGGACTGGTAAAATTCTCAGAGGCTATCAATTCAATACCGTTGATTTGGCGTTGTTTTTCTTCTTCGATCAGTTCAAAAATCTTGGTGTCCCTTTGCATGCTGCTTTATCTTATAAATAAGTTGCAAAAATACAAATCACCCGATTAAACGAATAAAAAAATACCAAAGTACTTCACTTATTTATTAAATATAGGTTGATAACTATTCTGTAGAATGCTACTTCTAAATAGACTTGGCGATGCAACTCAACGAAAATATACTATTCTTTATCCTGAACCGTTATGTTAAAAGCCTTTTATGGCATGGCTGTTGAAAAAGCCTTTTTAAATTCTAAACATATTAGTCATGAAAAAATATCTACTATTCAGTTTTATAGGCCTACTACTTTCTTGTAGTGGTGTTAAAAAAACACAGGAAGCTTTGAATTCTGGCAATTACATGGGTGCAATTAACAAGGCAATTGCAAATATTGCAGAAAATAAGACAAAAAAAAGCAATCAGACCTATATTGTTCTTCTTGAAGAAGGTTACAGAAAAAATACGGACAGGGAACTACAGCATATTAAATTTCTTAAAAAAGATGGTAATCCTGCAAATTATGAGGAAATCTACGAGACCTATGCACGTTTAAGATCCATCCAACAACGTATTCGCCCTTTATTGCCCTTGTACATTCAGGATGAAGATAGAACAGCACAATTCAATTTTAAAAATTATGATGAGCAGTTGATTGCTGCTAAATTAAACCTATCTGAATTTCTATATAATAATGCGGCAAACTTATTAGATAATGCCAATTATAAAACGGATTATAGGGCCGCCTATGATGATCTTAATTATCTGCTAAACATAAATCCGAACTATCGGGATGCCGTGGCCAAAAGAGAGGATGCCTATCAAAAAGGATTGGATTTTGTCATTGTAGAAATGACTAACAATACCGATAAGGTTATTCCAAAACGACTGGAAGACGAACTATTAAACCTTAATACTTATGGCTTAAGTACCCTTTGGACAGAATACCATACCAATAGGATCCAAAATCAGATATATGACTATCAAATGGAAGTTTCATTCCAGGATATCAATATTTCTCCAGAACAAATCAGTGAAAAGCAAATAAGCAGGGAAAAACAGATAAAGGATGGTTATACCTTTGTAGAAGACAGAAATGGTAATGTAGTATCGGATAGCTTGGGCAACAGCATTAAAGTGGATAAATTTAAAACGGTACGGTGTGACCTTTATCAGTTTACCCAATTCAAAAGCGCTCAGGTTATCGGAGTTGTTAATTTCATCGATTTAAAAAAACAACAGAAAATAAACCAATATCCTTTATCCAGTCAATTTGTATTTCAGCATAGCTATGCGAATTTCGATGGAGATAAAAGGGCTTTGGATAATGATCTGGTCTCGCTATTACAACTTGCCAGGGTTCCTTTTCCAAGTAACGAACAAATGGTTTACGACGCCGGGGAAGATTTAAAAAATAATCTCAAGAATATTCTAAGCCGACAAAATTTCAATTAAATTAAAGAAGCCGTCTAAAATGTCTTGAGGTACGTCTTTGTGAGGTACGAAGCTAATCTGTAAGTAATTGATATTTAAGCAATAGATTGCTTCGTTTTGCTGATAATAACAACTTGTTTTGGCTTTTTAGACAGTCGCATATTTTTACAAGTAGTTTTCCAGTCGAACATCACCTATGGCCCCATGAGAATCGTTGAAGACCACTACCCCATTCTTGACTATTAATAGTTGAGGTGATTGATGTGTGATTCCGAATTCAGTAGCCACTGCATTGGATACATCCCGGTTGGAATGTAGATCCAAAAAATAAAAGTCCATTTGTCCCACCTCTAACTTATATCCACTTTTAAACATATTCAATACCATTCTACTGATACCGCATGATGTGGAATGTTTGAAAATAACCTGCGGTATTTTACTTGATTCTATTTTAATTTCTACCAGCTGATCCATCGAATTTAATGTTTTCCATGGAATTGTAGATAGGTCATTCCTTTCATCTTCTTTTGAGCTCCCAAAAATTCCACCAAATAATCCCATCTAAATTCCTATTTTATATTCAATTTTCAGCGGCCTCAATTTTCTGTCTTTTTGTCCGCTATTTCAGTGTTTTTCAAGTCATTTTGTCTTACTATTTCTCTTGGTAAGATTGTTGAACTACACTTACCAAAAGTATTACAATAAACTAAAAATAAAGAAAATGAACATAAATAATTTCACTATAAAATCACAAGAGGCCATCCAGCAGGCCCAGCTGATTGCCCAAAATATGGGCCATCAGCAGATAGAAAATGAACATGTTTTTAAGGCGCTTACAGAGGTTGAAGAAAATGTCATGCCCTTTTTACTTAAAAAGCTAGGTGTGAATTATAATCTGGTTCAACAAATATTGGAAAAAGAACTGCATAGCTTTCCGAAGGTACAAGGTGGTGACCTACAATTTTCAAGGGAGGCAGGTAAGACTTTAAATGAAGCTAGCGGCATCGCCAAAAATATGGGTGATGAATATGTTTCCATAGAGCACTTGTTCTTGGTGATTTTAAAGTCCAAAAGCAAAATAGCGCAAATTTTAAAAGATCAGGGCGTTACCGAAAAACAGCTTCAGGCTGCTATAGAGGAATTGCGCAAAGGAGAAAAAGTCACCTCGCAAAGTGCGGAAGAAACCTATAATTCCCTAAATAAATATGCGAAAAATCTAAATGAGCTGGCAGATAGCGGTAAGTTAGATCCGGTAATTGGTAGGGATGAGGAAATTAGGAGGATTCTTCAAATACTTTCAAGGAGAACTAAAAATAATCCAATCTTGGTTGGTGAGCCTGGTGTTGGTAAAACTGCCATTGCAGAAGGTCTTGCCCATAGAATAATACAAGGTGATATCCCAGAAAACCTAAAGGATAAGGTTATTTATTCTTTGGATATGGGCGCACTGATCGCAGGTGCCAAATACAAAGGGGAATTTGAGGAACGTCTCAAAGCGGTCATTAAAGAAGTGGTAAGTGCCGATGGTAATATCATACTTTTTATAGATGAAATTCATACCTTAATTGGCGCTGGAGGGGGTCAAGGTGCTATGGATGCTGCGAATATTCTCAAACCCGCCTTGGCAAGAGGAGAACTGAGATCCATTGGCGCTACTACCCTTGATGAATATCAAAAATATTTCGAGAAGGACAAAGCCTTGGAAAGAAGATTCCAAAAAGTAATGGTAGACCAACCGGATACCGAAAGCGCCATATCCATTCTTAGGGGTATCAAAGAAAAATATGAAGCGCACCACAAGGTCCGCATTAAAGACGAGGCGGTTATCGCTGCCGTAGAACTGTCCCAACGGTATATCACCAATAGGTTTTTACCGGATAAGGCGATTGACCTTATGGATGAGGCTGCAGCCAAGCTACGGATGGAAATCAATTCCAAACCAGAAGAGTTGGATGTTCTCGACCGTAAAATCATGCAACTTGAAATTGAGATCGAAGCGATCAAAAGAGAAAATGACAAACAAAAACTTCAGGTTCTGAACTTGGATCTAGCGAATGTAAAAGAGGATCGCAATGAGATTTTTGCACAGTGGGAAAGTGAAAAAACGGTTGTTGACAACATTCAACAGACAAAGTTGGATATTGAAAACTTCAAGGTAGAGGCAGAACGTGCAGAACGCAATGGAGACTATGGCAAGGTAGCAGAAATTAGGTATGGTAAAATAAAGGAGGCACAGGAAGCACTAACCAAATTACAGGATGAATTGAGCGAACAACAACGTTCTGGCACACTTATAAAAGAAGAAGTTACCAGTGATGACATAGCAGAGGTTGTAGCCAAATGGACAGGAATTCCGGTAACGAAAATGCTGCAAAGCGAGCGAGAAAAATTATTAAAACTGGAGGCTGTTTTGCATAAGCGGGTTGTCGGACAAGAAGAAGCCATACAGGCCGTTTCCGATGCCATTCGTAGAAGTCGGACCGGTTTACAGGATGTGAAAAAACCAATAGGTTCCTTCTTGTTTCTTGGAACCACGGGGGTAGGTAAAACAGAATTGGCCAAAACGCTGGCTTCTTATCTATTCGATGACGAAAATGCCATGACACGAATAGACATGAGTGAGTATCAAGAACGGCATGCCGTAAGCAGATTAGTGGGTGCACCTCCTGGATATGTTGGATACGATGAAGGTGGCCAATTGACCGAAGCGGTCAGAAGACGCCCTTATTCGGTGGTGCTATTGGATGAAATTGAAAAAGCACATCCAGATACCTTTAATATTTTGTTGCAAGTTCTAGACGAAGGAAGATTGACGGATAACAAAGGAAGGGTGGCCGATTTTAAAAATACCATCATCATCATGACCAGTAATATGGGTAGTCAAATTATTCAAGAGACTTTCGAAAATTCAGATGATATCTACAGCGCCACCGAAGCTGCAAGAGTTGAAGTTCTAGGATTATTGAAAAAAACTATTCGCCCGGAATTTATCAATAGAATCGATGATATCGTGATGTTTACCCCATTGAATAAAGCTAACATCAGGGAAATTGTAAAACTTCAATTAGACCATTTAAAGAAAATGTTGGATAAGCAACAGATTACTTTGGATGCCACTGAAGAAGCCATCGATTATCTGGCAGAAAAAGGCTTTGACCCGCAGTTCGGAGCAAGACCGGTAAAACGGACTTTACAGAAAGAAGTCCTGAACAATATGTCTAAATCCCTATTGAGTGGTGAAATAAAATCCGATAGTGTTGTTTTACTGGATGCCTTTGATAATAGTTTGGTTTTCAGAAATCAGGAAGATATCGAGGTGTAAATCTTAGAAAATGCAGAAAAGCGTCCTTAAAGTTGTTAAGAACGCTTTTTTTCATCAACATTATATACCATGCAGTATAGATTTTTTATATTCGCATAAAACTATCCTACATGTCCACCAAAGCCGAAAGAACAACTGCGTTTATCATAGAAACAGTTGCGCCTGTATTCAATAAGCACGGCTACGTAGGTACGAGTATGAGTGATTTGACCGATGCTACCAATCTAACTAAAGGTGCCTTATACGGTAATTTTGAGAATAAAGAGGCACTTGCGTTAGCCTCCTTTGAATACAATCGTAACCTTCTTTTAGATGCTATCGATAAAAATTTGGAGATTGAAGGTAATGCAATGCAGAAGATTGAAAATCTCATCAATTTTTATAAAAAATATGATGTATTTACATTGACAATGGGAGGATGCCCCGTATTGAACGTTGGAATAGATGCGCAACATAATAACCGCTTATTAGCGGCAGCGGCCAAGGAAACAATAATCGAGATAGTAGGTAAGATTGCGTTAGTTTTCGAGAATGGAATCAACAACGGTGAATTTAAAATACCGGTTTCCCCATTACAATTCTCAAAACAACTAGTTACAATTTTACAAGGTGCCATTGCGATGGCTACACTCACAAAAGACCGAAAATATCTTTTAAACACGGTCACTTACCTCGAAGTGCTGATCAAAAGGGAATTAAAGTAAGCTCGAAAAAGATCCAGCTGTTGGATCGGCATACTTTTATGTTCAATTTTCGTTAACCGAAATAGCAATTTCAACTATTCCCCAGTCACCCTGAATATCCAGGTTTTATCTTTATACTTTCCTCCTAAATTGGAGTCCCTAGCTTGTCTTGCTTCTTTGATTGAATTGTACTTGGCAAGATAGACATAGTTGTATTTGTTCAAGTCCCTGTAGAACGATTTTGGATTCAACCCTTTCTTGGTCATTTCTGCCATGAACGCCTCAAAGTATCTTTTGGTCCCAAATACATTTGCTATTAAATAATAACCGGGACTTAAAGCGCCTTCCTTAGCGACCTCCTCATATTTTTCTCCCGTTTTAGGTTTAACAACCTCATTTCTCTGGGCCAATTCAGCCTGCTCTCTTTCTATTGCGACTATGGAATCTTGTCGATGTTTTTCAGCTAAAGCAAGTGCTTCCTTTTTTACCTTTGACGCCGATGAAATGGAATCCTGTTTTCGCTGTTGTTCGATTGCCCTAGAGGCTACCAATGCCTGTTCTGTTTTTGCATTCTCAATAGAATCTCTACGTATCCTCATCTCTCGTTTAGACTCATTTGCTGCAATATCTGTCATTCTTGAAGCATCTTGAATGGAGTCTTTGAAACTTTTGGATTCTTTTAGGGCCAAGCGTTCTCGCTTATTGGCTTCCCTTTTTAAAGCCAGTTCTTCGGCCCTTGACAATTTTTCAGTTGGCAATTCTTCTTTTTCCTGCTCAGCAATAAGTTCCTCTTCCAACTTTTCTGCAGGAGACTCCAATTTTCCCAATTTATAAGAGGTTACAAATTCAAACGAGGGATCCTGACCTTTTAAATCGGGACTGGTACCCAATTCCACCAAAGCTCCAATTGAAAACCGTTTAAAAAACAGTCCCCCTACACCACCCGAAAATCCGTAAAAACTATTATAACCACCTTGTGCCCAAAATTTATTGGTTGAGAGTAAAGTTGTAATTCCAAATTGAGAATCAAGTCCCGGAATAGATTTGTAGTAAACTGATGGCCTCAGAATTGAATTAGCATCACTGTTTAAAATGGATATTGGTAAATCGTAGCTTGCCAATGCAAGAAAAATACGCTCATCAGAACTTGAATTGCGTTCATTGCTGCTAAAATTATAATCGAATAGATTTTCTGACACCAGACCAACGTTAAATCTATCCACGTTCAAATTAATACCAGGGGCAATTTGAACAATAAAATCATTGGTAATCGAGGTCTGTATCGGGTTGGGAACAAAAAAGCGTTGATCCGCCAGTTCTTGTTGATACCCAAAAACATTGATGCCTACGCCTAAGAACACTTTTTCGCTCAATTCAATATTGTACGCATAATTTAAAGCAGCCCCGGTATTTAGGAAAATCCCTGTATTATGCTGAAAAAACCCTACCCCTGCGGCTGATACATCATTCAATCTGGTCGTATAGTTCAAAAAAAGTGAAGTAGGATCGGCGTCATAGGTTTGCCATTGCCATCTTGCCCATAAAGCAATCGAGGATGGATTATTACGGTCTAAACTAAATGCCGGGTTAAGTAGGCTACTGTTATACTCGGTAAGGTTATGTTGCCTAAAATCACTAGGTAATACAACCTCTTGAGCCTTTAAGCCAAAAACTACAAAAACAATAAGAAGTGCCCCACAATATTTTTTCATATGCAAAAAAACAAAAATTAGATTATTTATAGTACTATTTTGGACTAATTTTAGTTATTATGTTAAACCATCAACCAAAATCCAATGAAATCCATAAAATTTGTTCTTATCTTATTGCTATCGGTGAGTCTTTCATGTAAAGATGAACCAACTACTGATAGTAACCAAGATCAAAAAACAGTTTCAACATTTTATCTGATACGGCACGCTGAAAAAACACGAAGCAGTCCTGAGGATGCCGATCCCGAGCTGAGTCAAAAAGGTTTGGGAAGGGCGATGCATTGGGCAGAAATCCTTGATGCCGTGCAATTGGATGCTATTTATTCAACCGACTTCAATAGAACCTCAATGACAGCCGCGCCAACTTCGGTCAAGAAGAACATTGACGTTCAATACTACGACCCCAGAATAGTTGATATTGAACAATTTAAGACAGATAACCTCAACAAAAATGTTCTAATTGTTGGCCATAGCAATACCACACCAGAGTTTGTCAATCAATTAATTGGTGAACAAAAATATACTGCCATCGATGACAGTGAAAATGGAACTTTATTCATTGTACAGATCGTAAACGGAATATCAACCGATACAAAATTAATGTTCAGTTGTAATTGCCCTGATTAAGTTTTACATTTTATTTCAATAAGTTTTTGTGAACAGCTAGAAATAGTTCCAAAAGGGTAAACCATTCTTCTATTTGTTCTTATTTTTGCCAGTGATGCAAAAAAATATCAACATTAAAAATAAAAAGGCTCGTTTCGAATATGAGCTTCTGGATAAATATACCGCCGGAATCGTTTTGGCCGGTACAGAAATTAAATCCATTCGGGACGGTCGTGCCTCAATTTCAGAAAGTTTTTGTGAGTTCAATGACAGGGCTGAACTTTTTGTAATCAATATGCAAATTGATGAGTATTCCCATGCATCACACTTCAATCACAAACCTAAGGCGGAACGAAAATTATTATTGAACAGAGGGGAACTTAAAAAATTGAGTAAAGAGGTGAAAACATCTGGATCAACCATCGTTCCTTTAAACCTATTTATCAATGATAGAGGTCTGGCAAAAATACAAATCGCTTTGGCCAAAGGTAAAAAGCTATATGATAAGCGCGATTCGATTAAAGATCGTGACAATAAGCGGAATCTAGATCGAATAAAAAAGAGTTTCAATAATTAGTTCTTGTTCTCTAACAAGGGTACAAAACGAAAAGATCCATATTCGGTCTTCTTAAATTCCTTTTCCGAACTTCTCTCATAAAGGGTCATTATTTGATCTTCAATACCTATAGGAATAACCAGCCTACCCCCTACCCTTAATTGTGAAAGCAATGCTTTCGGAACTTCAGGAGCTCCGGCAGTTACGATGATACGATCAAAAGGAGCATGGTCAGGCAAACCTTTATAGCCATCCCCAAATACAAATTTTTTCGGGCGAAATCCCATTTTCTTAAAAAAGAGATTCGTCTTTTTAAACAGTTCAAGCTGGCGTTCTATGGTATAGACCTTGACTTTTAATTGTAATAGAACAGCGGTCTGGTACCCACTGCCCGTTCCGATTTCCAAAACCTTATGGTCGGGCTCCAATTGCAAAAGTTCGGTTTGGAAGGCAACGGTATAGGGCTGCGAGATTGTCTGGTTTGCCGCTATGGGAAAGGCTTTATCCTGATAGGCATGCCCTTCAAAACTGCTATCCATAAACAGATGTCTGGGTATCTCGCGAATGGCGTCCAGCACGTTTGTATCCGCAATTCCCTTATCTATTAGTATTTGCGCTAAGTGGTTGCGCATTCCCCTGTGCTTAAAAGTATCTTTCAATGGTAGTTGGTTTGACTCTCAAAGTTAGGAAAGTTCTATATACCATGTAAGAACCTTTTCAAAACTTAATCTCAAATATCATAAAATTGAAATCACCCCATAGGATAAAACTACCTAAGTATGTGTATTTTTGAGGAAAAAGAAATAAATGCTAAAAGTTGGTGTTTTGGGAGCTGGGCATCTTGGTAAAATCCATCTTCGTCTTCTAAATGAATCTGAAAAATACGAACTGATCGGATTTTATGATGCGGATGGTAGTAATGGAAAAAAAGTGAGTACCGAATTCGGGTACACCTATTTTGAGAAATTAAACGACCTAATCGATGCTGTGGATGTAGTGGATATTGTAACGCCTACACTTTCACATTTCGAATGTGCCAAAAAATCCATCGAAAAAGGCAAACACATATTTATTGAAAAACCGATTACCCATACCTTGGAGGAGGCTAAATCTTTATTGGCCTTAGAAGCACAGTATGGGGTGAAAGGTCAGGTAGGTCATGTAGAACGTTTTAATCCAGCCTTTACCGCGGTAAAGCATGCTATAGACCAACCCATGTTCATTGAAAGCCATAGGTTGGCAGAATTTAACCCAAGAGGTACCGATGTTCCCGTAGTTCTAGATTTAATGATCCATGATATCGATGCAATATTAAGCGTCGTTAATTCTGAAGTAAAACAGATAAATGCCAGCGGGGTTTCCGTCATTAGCCAATCCCCAGATATTGCAAATGCTCGGTTGGAATTCGAGAATGGATGCGTGGCTAATTTAACGGCCAGTAGAATTTCATTGAAAAATATGAGAAAGTCTAGATTCTTTCAAAAGGATGCTTATATATCGGTCGATTTTTTGGAGAAAAAGGTAGAAGTGGTCAAAATGAAAGATGCCCCGGAAAAAGCCGGCGAGTTCGATATGATTTTACAGAATGCGGAAGGAATCAAAAAACAGATATATTTTGAAAACCCCTCCATTGAAACCAATAACGCCATTTTGGATGAGTTGGAATCCTTCGCAGATGCCATTAACAATGATACAGTTCCTGTAGTAAGTTTGAAACAAGGCACACAAGCGCTTGAGGTAGCATTACAAATTATTGCATCATTTAATCCGAAAAAAATATGAAGAAAATCGCTGTTGTAGGTGCAGGCACCATGGGAAACGGAATTGCGCATGTTTTTGCGCAAAGTGGATTTCAAGTAAATTTAATCGATGTATCACAAGCGGCATTATCAAAAGGAATCGATACTATTTCAAAGAATTTGGACCGCATGTTGGCCAAGGAAAAAATAACCCCATCCGAAAAGGAAACTACCCTTTCAAACATTAGCACATTTACTGAACTGAAGAAAGGTGTTTTGGGCACCGATTTGGTAGTAGAGGCTGCAACTGAAAATGTTGATTTAAAATTAAAGATTTTCAAGGAATTGGATACATTCGCCGATGCCAACACCATCTTGGCGACCAACACCTCCTCTATCTCTATAACTCAGATTGCTGCCGTAACCAATAGACCGGAAAAGGTAATCGGTATGCATTTTATGAATCCGGTTCCCATAATGGCCTTAGTTGAAATTATTCGGGGTTATAGCACCTCTGATGCTACGACCAAAGACATTATGGAGCTTTCCAGAAAACTTGGGAAAACCCCCACCGAGGTCAATGATTATCCAGGCTTTATAGCCAATCGAATTTTAATGCCCATGATCAATGAGGCCATAGAAACCTTACATCACGGGGTGGCGGGAGTAACTGAAATAGATACTATAATGAAATTGGGTATGGCCCATCCTATGGGACCATTACAATTGGCCGATTTTATAGGGCTGGATGTTTGCCATTCTATTTTGAATGTGATGTACGAAGGGTTCAAAAACCCGAAATATGCACCCTCTCCCCTATTGGTAAATATGGTTACTGCAGGGAAAATGGGCGTAAAATCAGGTGAAGGTTTCTATGACTACTCCACCAGTAAAAAAGCGGAGAATGTATCACGCCAATTTGAAAACTAGCATTGCACTAAAACAACTATTTATATGTCCATTAAGGAAAACCTAAAATCCATTTTAAACAAACTTCCCGAATCGGTAACTTTAGTGGCCGTTTCGAAAACAAAGCCCATTTCAGATTTGCAACAAGCCTATGAGGAAGGACAACGCATCTTTGGTGAAAACAGGGTTCAGGAAATGACTGAAAAATGGGAAAATCTGCCAGATGACATTGAATGGCATATGATCGGGCACGTACAACGAAACAAAGTAAAATATATGGCTGAATATGTTTCATTGGTACATGGGGTCGATAGTCCTCGGTTACTCAAAGAGATCAATAAGCAAGCTAAAAAATATGATAGAACCATTTCCTGTCTGTTACAGGTACATATCGCCGAAGAGGATAGCAAATTTGGTTTTGATGAAAAGGAACTACTGGAATTGGTTGATAATAAGGAATTTAAGGAATATCATCACATTAAAATAATGGGCCTAATGGGCATGGCAACCTTTACCGATAATATGGATCAGGTACGCCGTGAGTTCAAAAGTTTAAAATTGTTGTATTCCAAATTGAAAAGTAATTACAAAGATTTCTCCATCCTCTCCATGGGGATGAGCGGAGATTATCAGATTGCCATAGAGGAAGGCAGTACCATGGTGCGAATTGGAAGTAGTATCTTTGGATCAAGAAACTAACACCAAACATACCCTGTATTTAAAAAAATGAGATTTTACTAGATGTATGCAATTTTAGATATTGAAACTACCGGTGGAAAATTCAATGAGGAAGGAATAACGGAAATCGCAATTCATAAGTTTGACGGTCATAAAGTGGTGGACAAGTTCATCAGTTTGGTCAATCCGGAAAAAGAAATACAGCCTTTCGTTGTTAATCTTACCGGGATCAATAATAAAATGCTCCGTACCGCCCCTAAATTCTTTGAGGTTGCCAAACGAATAATTGAAATAACGGAAGATACCGTGTTGGTGGCTCATAATGCACAATTTGATTATCGGATTTTACGAACTGAATTTAGGCGTTTGGGTTTTAATTTTGAACGAAAGACCCTCTGTACCGTCGATTTATCAAAAATGTTGTTACCGGATGCAGAATCCTACAGTTTAGGAAAGTTGGTTCGGTCTTTAGGTATTCCCGTCAGCGATCGGCATAGGGCAAATGGCGACGCTTTGGCTACTATAAAACTATTCAAATTGCTACTTGCCAAAGATTCAGAAAAAATAATTATAAAAGATACGATTCGTAAGGAAAGCCAAGGTGAACTTTCTGAAAAACAGTTGGATATTGTAAGGGACGTGCCCAACAAAACCGGTATATTTTATATGCACAATAAAGACGGTGATATTATATACCTTAGTAAAAGCACTGATATAAAAAAGAAGGTGAACCAATTATTTACCAAAAGTGGTGATAGATCCCGCAAACTGGCCAAGGACACTAAAAAGGTAACTTATGAGGAAACTGGGAATGAACTTGTGGCCATACTAAAAGAACATGAAGAGCTTTTAAAGTTAAGACCAAAACATAATAGCATTCCAAAAAAAAGGATGTTTTCACATGCCCTATGCAAAGTAGCGAATGAAAATGGTTATGATTCATTAAAAATCAGGCCCGTTAGGGAATGTAAGGAGCAGTTAGGTCTTTTTAATGGGATATTTAGTGCTAAAAATCATTTGTTTAAAATAACAAAGGAGTTCGGACTATGTGAAAAGGTAAATGGAATTAGTGAAGCCCGCGGTAATTGCTCTGGATATGATAAGGGCACTTGTAAAGGAGCCTGCATTAAAAAGGAGGATCATCAGGAATATAATGATAGGGTTATCGCTGCAACAGCCAAATATAATCTAAAGGACAAAAATGTATTATTATTGGATAAAGGCCGTGAGATTGGCGAACAAAGTGCCATTTTGATTAAAAAAGGTTCTCTTGTTGGTTTTGGTTTTTATGATCTAAACCATCAAATAAATAATATTCATATCTTGGAAACATTGATAACCCCAATGAACGGAACCAGAAATGCAAATTTTCTTATCGAGGCTTACTTGAGAAAAAAAAGAGTTTTGAAAACCTTGGAGTTAAACCCATAAATTGGAAGAGAACAAAAAGCTATCACCTTGGAAACATAAACTTCATGAGATTATCTATGAAGCTGATACCCCTATGGGTAAGCTATTCGATATCATCTTATTTATCCTAATCATCTTTAGCGTCATACTTATCATGCTAGAGAGCGTAAAAAGTATCGATGCTCGATACCATGTTATTTTATTGACCCTTGAGTGGATTATTACGATTTTATTTACCATAGAATATATTGCCAGGATTATTTGTATCAAAAAACCCAAGCGCTATATCTTCAGTTTTTATGGGATTATCGATTTCCTTTCTACAATACCGCTTTATTTATCCTACATTTTCGCTGGCTCACAAGTTTTGTTGGCCGTAAGGGCGTTTCGCTTATTGCGGGTATTCCGTATTTTAAAATTGGTCCGATTTCTCGGGGAAGCCTCACATTTAAAAAATGCCTTAAAGGCAAGTAGGGCAAAAATAACGGTATTCCTTTTTGCAATATTGATCGCTTCGGTCATGTTGGGAACCTTAATGTATATCGTGGAAGGTGACGAAGCAGGGTTTACGAGTATTCCTACCAGTATCTATTGGACCATTGTGACCTTGACAACCGTTGGGTATGGGGATATAGCCCCAATTACACCCCAAGGGCAACTTATAGCTACTATTATTATGCTTTTAGGTTACGGGATTATTGCCGTTCCGACCGGTATTGTTACCTCGGAATTTAGCAAACAATCAAAAAATAAATCTACCAAAGATAGCGATGAGACACACGTTCATGTAAATACGCAAGTTTGTCCCAATTGCAGTAAGGAAGGTCATCGAGATGATGCTACCCATTGTTTTAATTGCGGATCAATATTGAATGAATAAGCTCCTTATTTCTATAATAGGACCAACAGCGATCGGCAAAACCAAACTGGCACTATTGTTGGCACGGCGTTTTAAAACAGATATAATTTCCGCAGACTCTAGACAATTTTTCAAAGAAATGAGCATCGGAACCGCTGTACCAAGCACAAATGAGTTAAGCCTAGCAACCCATCATTTCATCCAACATAAAAGTGTTACCGAACCCTATTCTGTTGGGGATTTTGAACGCGATGCCATTCAAAAGCTAACACAACTATTCAGAAAAAAAAACGTGGTAATTATGGTAGGTGGGAGCGGACTATATGTAAATGCAATTACCGATGGGTTGAACACTTTTCCCAATATTGATCCTACGATCAGGCAGCAATTGAATTCAGATCTAAAAAAGCATGGTCTCCAGTTGTTACAGGAAAAATTAAAAAAGGTTGACCCTGCCTATTATGAAAAAGTAGATATTTATAATCCGCAACGTATTATCAGGGCGCTCGAGGTTAGCATAGGCAGTGGGAAACCCTATTCTTCCTTTCTCGATAAACCAAAATCAATTAGGGATTTTAAGGTTTTGACAGTTGGAATCAAGGCAGATCGGGCATTAATTTACGATAGAATAAATAAGCGAGTAGATGTCATGATGGACCAAGGGCTATTAGTTGAGGCTAAAAGCTTGCTATCCTTCAGAAATTTTAATGCGTTACAAACCGTAGGCTACAAAGAGCTATTTAGGTATTTTGATGGCGATTGGACCTTGGAATACGCCATTTCAGAAATCAAAAAAAATACAAGAAGATTTGCCAAAAGACAGCTCACATGGTTTCTCAAAAATGAAAAGGCCATTTGGGTAGATGCTGATTATGACCAAAATGCGATGTTAAAACAAATTGAAGAAGAAATAAAGAAACAAGTAATGTTAAGAAAACAGATCCTATTTGTAATGGGCGTTTCCGGAAGTGGCAAAACTACGATAGGAAAACGGTTGGCTAAAAAATTGAACATTTCATTTTTTGATGGTGACGACTTTCATCCCGAAGCAAATATTAAAAAAATGAGTGAAGGTAATGCGCTCAATGATGATGACCGACAAGGTTGGTTAGAGCGTCTAAACCAACTTGCTTTAAAACATAGAGCAAATGGTGCCGTTATTGTTTGTTCTGCCTTAAAACCAGAGTACAGAACGATTCTGAGCAGCAATTTGAAGGAACAACATCTTTTTATTTATTTAAAAGGAAGTTTCGAACTCATAAACACTCGCTTGGCCCAACGTGAAAATCATTATATGCCTAAAGGTCTCTTGCAATCGCAATTTGATACCTTAGTAGAACCAAAAGAAGCACTAACGGTTTCCATAGACCAAACCCCTAAAGAAATGGTGAATGAAATCGTATCGAAACTATAAAAATAAAAGAGGCTGTCTAAAAAGTCTAACCCCCTGTTATTCCAAGCGCCCCGAAACCTCGGGGAGAACTTCAACTACTTGATATTTGAAGTGTTTCAATTGCTCAAAATGGAAACAGGACCAAAATACATCGTTTTAGACAACCTCTTTACATTAATTTAATTCTACTAT
>JBBSKR010000058.1:0-18162 GCA_038256135.1 Flavobacteriales bacterium
CTATGGCTATGAATGTAAGAAAAGGGTTCCGCTTTGAAACCTATGAAGCACCCGAGCAATCGATTTTTGATAAACTATTTGAGATTTTTCAAGAGCTCATAACCCATACTTCGGGAGATTTTGATGAAGCAATCGAATGGTTACGGGAATTGGACAATGAATATGAACTCACTACGGAAGACTATACTATCGAGGATTTTATTGAAGAACTTAAAGCCAAAGGCTATATTCGTGAGGAATTTAAAGACGGTGGCGGTGATGGCGAAAATGGTGAGGAAGGCGACGGAGGCGGAAATATATCCATTACCGCTAAAATGGAACGAATTATTCGCCAGCATGCGTTAGATCAAATCTTTGGGAAACTAAAACGCAGTGGCGCCGGAAACCATAAAACCGGGAAATCAGGTCAAGGCGATGAGCATACGGGTGACTTTAGGGAATACCGTTATGGGGACGGACTGGAGCATATATCCATGACCGAAAGTCTTAAAAATGCACAAATCAACCATGGTATTGGTAGTTTTCAACTGAGCGAAGAAGATTTGGTGGTGGAGGACACCCAATATAAGGCCCAGATGAGTACCGTGTTGATGATTGACATTAGCCACAGCATGATTCTTTATGGAGAAGACCGTATTACACCTGCCAAAAAAGTGGCCATGGCCTTAGCGGAACTGATTACCACTAGATACCCAAAAGACACCTTGGATATTTTGGTTTTCGGGAACGATGCATGGCCCATTCCCATAAAAGATTTGCCATATCTGAAAGTAGGTCCCTACCATACCAATACCGTTGCCGGTTTGCAATTGGCGATGGATATGTTGCGTAGAAAACGGAATACCAATAAGCAAATTTTCATGATTACCGATGGAAAACCAAGTTGCTTGCGTTTACCCGATGGAACGTATTATAAAAACAGTGTAGGCCTTGATGATTATATCGTGGAGAAATGTTACAATATGGCAAGGCAGGCACGTAAGCTCCACATTCCCATAACCACTTTTATGATTGCGCAGGACCCGTATTTGATGCAGTTTATCCGTCATTTTACCGAAGCGAACAAAGGCAAGGCATTTTTTACCGGTATAAAAGGATTGGGGGAAATGATTTTTGAGGATTATGAAGCGAATAGGAGAAAACGATTGAAGTAACTTCGGCTACGCTCAGGTACCCACTTACGATATGTTGGACATGGAAAGGGGTAAAAATTTGGATTTAGTAGTTAGTAGTTAGTAAAAATTAAAAAAAGAAAATTGAAATAAAAAAGTTTGAGGTTGACGAAAAATACCATCAACGAACAACCAATAACTATCAACAAAAGAAATGAAGCATACAGAGATAAAAACATTGGGCCAATTGGTCAAAGCGGGATATCAATCCAAAAAAATAAAGGACGAACTGCGAGATAACCTTCGAGAAAACATCAAGGCAGGGAAGGACAGCTTTGTAGGCGTGTGGGGGTATGAGGACTCCGTTATTCCAGAGTTGGAACGTGCTATACTCTCCCGCCATAACATCAACTTTTTGGGATTACGTGGGCAGGCAAAGACAAGATTGGCCAGATTGATGGTGAACTTGTTGGATGAATGGATTCCCGTAGTCGAAGGTTCTGAAATTAACGACGATCCACTTTTACCGATGTCCCGCTATGCTCGTGAGCTTGTGGCAGAAAAAGGGGAGGATACTCCTATAGCTTGGTTGCATAGGGAAGATCGCTTCTTTGAAAAATTGGCCACACCCGATGTAACCGTTGCCGATTTAATAGGGGATGTCGATCCTATAAAAGCAGCAAACCTAAAGCTTTCCTATGCAGACGACAGAGTGATTCACTTTGGGATGATTCCCCGTGCCAACCGCTGTATTTTTGTCATCAACGAGTTGCCCGATTTGCAGGCGCGAATTCAAGTTTCCCTTTTTAATATTTTACAGGAAGGGGATATTCAAATCCGTGGTTTTAAATTGAGGCTACCTTTGGACCTGCAGTTTATTTTCACTGCAAACCCAGAGGATTATACCAATAGGGGTAGTATTGTAACGCCTTTAAAGGATCGGATCGGATCACAGATTTTAACACATTATCCCGATGATATCGAAACCGCACGTAAGATAACGGAGCAAGAATCAAAACTTGATCCTCGGCAAGTTGAAACGGTTTATGTGCCTGATTTGGCAAAGGATCTTTTGGAGCAGATTAGTTTTGAAGCACGTGAAAGTGAATATGTGGATTCCAAAAGTGGGGTTAGTGCCCGTACCAGCATCACTGCTTTTGAAAACCTGTTGAGCACTGCAGAACGTAGGTCCTTATTAAATGGTGGTGACAGTACGATGGTACGTTTAAGCGATTTCATTGGAATCATTCCTTCCATTACCGGTAAGATAGAATTGGTATATGAGGGCGAGCAGGAGGGAGCTGACGGTGTTGCAGGTATTTTGATAGATGATGCCGTTAAATCTTTGTTTCCAGAATACTTCCCTAAAATAAATAAACTGGAACGCAAGGATGAAGAGACAGTTTATGACGAGTTGCTCCATTGGTTTTTCCAAGGAGAAGGATTTGAACTGTTAGATGATTTTACCGATGAGGAATACAAAAGGGCGTTAGATAGTATTCCCGCATTGAACCAGCTCATAAAAGAACATCAACCGGAATATGCAGAAAAGGATGTGTATTTTTTAAAGGAATTGTTGTTATGGGGCTTGGTATCCCATAAAAAACTGAATAAACAACGATTCACTGATGGTTACGAATTTAAAGACCTGTATAGCAGTTTTTTAAAAGGTATTTAGTTCAGAGGGTATCTACTCTATAGAGGTGATACCCATTAGAAGAAATAATATTAAAAACCACGGTAGTCACGACCGAGGTTTTTAAATTGGTACGATCCAGAATTTATTTCCAATGATCTACATGCTGGTTCATATCATCGAATAGGTATGTTCCAACGATTTCTTTTCGATAACCTATGGCCAAAAACGTGACCAGCAGCAGTAGGGCATATAATGTCAAAATGAAATATCCTAACGGTAAAAAGGTATTTGGTATAAGATAATTCTCAAACTCTGTATAACTATTCAAAATGATGATCGTGTCCACGAGTTTAAATAAATAAACAAAGGATATAAAGTACAAAACATATTCCAAGGTACGCATAGGGGGGTCGCTCAATTCATCTTCGGATATTTTGAACCATAGTACATATAGAAACACAAAATGTACTACGGATAACATAGGAAATATGTAATTGTCTATTTTAAAAAAATAAAACTTGTTGGTATATAATCCATAAAAACTGAAGATATTCAATAACAACAATACGCCAACGGAAAGTATCAAGGTTCGTTTCCAAGTCAGTATTCCTTTGATAAAACTCATTTTTTAGTTGGTTTCATGACCTTGGGCAGCCATATTTTACAAACAATAACGGCAGAGATTATTCAATATTTTAAATAATTCGATGAACGGTACGGAAAAATGATGAATTAGGCCCTAAACAGATATTCAGTTAACCCAACCCTTTGATATGCAATATTTAGTATACCAAAACAATAAAAACCCTATTACTATGACAGCGATTGGTAAGACTAGATCTTCAAGTCCTAAGCGGTTTAACGAATCACTCAAGAAAAATATAAAAAACTGTTGCGCTAAGATTCCGATTAGGGAGAGAATGAAAAATATTTTCGCGATTTTTTTTCTTAGCAACAAGGTAATGGCACCCAAGGTTCCGGCAAAAACTGCCAGTGCGTAAGCTATGATTACCCAAACCGGTCTATTTTCATAAGAATTTAGCTCTTTTTCCCTTAAGTACTCAAGTTGTTCGGGATCTAATAATAATTCGCCTATAAAGGCCATTACGCCGATCAAATTCCATATAAGGGCTAGTACGCCGATTACCCAAAACCAATTTTGGGGATAAATTTTTACATTGTTCATAGTATTGGTTGTTGTTTGGTTCGTTCTAAAATACAAAAAAATCATTCCTTTTTTCTAATTTCACCCAATAAACTAGTCAATACGAAATATTTTCAGAATATTTAAGAGCCCAAAATGAGTCATTTACGGTATTACTATTTAATACGTTTAGAGTATTTAGGATTTAGGTATAGCGGATGGCAAAAACAACCCCTTCAGCGTACGGTTGAGGGAATGTTGGTTAAGACATTTACTTTTTTGTATCCCGATGTTCCCTTTAAAATTTTAGGAGCCGGAAGAACGGACGCTAAAGTTTCTGCGCTAGATGCTGCATTTGAACTTTTCTTGGAAGATGAACTGAAAGATTTGGAATCGTTTTTATTAGACTTCAATAAAAATCTTCCGCCAGATATCCGATTATTAACTGTTGAGCCCGTTGACAAGAATTTTAATATCATAAACGATGGCACCAGCAAGGAGTATGTGTATCTCTTTTCCTTTGGACAAAAAAATCATCCTTTTTGCGCACCCTTTATCGCAAATCATTTAGAGCAGCTAAATCTGGAAATCATGAGAATAGGAGCGAAATTTTTCGAGGGCACCCATGATTTTACCATCTATACCGCAGAATTAAAACCTAATACTAAAACACTTAGACATATTGATCATTGCAGTATTGAGGAAAATACCGAGTTGAAAGCCAATTTCTTTCCTGAAAAAAGCTATTTGTTACGAATACAAGGAAAAGGATTCATGCGGTATCAAATACGTATGATTATGGGTGCTTTAGTTCAATTGGGAAAAAACGAGTTGGATTTAGAACAAATTAAAGCATCATTGGAGCCAGGTTGTAAAACAAAACTGAAAACTATTGCTCCGGGGTCTGGTCTTCACCTAAAGCAACTCTTATTTTAAAAGGATAGCCATCCGTTTTAGTATATTTAAACAAACATTGATTCATGATCATAAGTAGAAAGAAAATATTCCCAAAACTCAAAAAAAAGAAATCCCGTGCCCATAAAATGGGTAAGGCTCCCGGTACCGTTAGTTATATGGGGGATAAGGAATTGTCTGAAAGTGTTATTTATACTACGGATTATAGCGCAGAGAAAATTGAAAGTAAGGTAATTAAGAGCCTGTCCCAAATTCAGAAATTAAAAACGGACGGGTTAGTTTCTTGGATCAATGTGGTTGGTATTACAGATGAGCCATTTATAGATGCTTTGGGAAAACAATTTAATTTGAATCCCTTAGTGATGGAAGATGTTGTAAATACCGAACAAAGGCCTAAAATAGATGAGTACGAGGATTATATTTTTGGTGTTTTCAAGATGTTATATGTAAATGAGGAAGATGAAATTATAGGGGAACATGTAGCATTGGTTTTGTTGGAAAATACAGTACTGGTTTTTCAAGAAGTGGAAGAAGATGTATTTAATGGGGTGCGAGACCGAATAAATAATGCACTTGGCCGTATCAGGGGTAGGGGTGCCGATTATTTATTCTTTGCTCTTTTAGATGCCATTGTGGATAATTACTTCTTGGCCATTGAAAATTTGAACCATCGCATTGAAATTTTAGAGGAAGAGGTTTACGAGAACCCCAAACCGGTGGTAGCAAAAAACATCCAACAATTGAAAAAAGAGGTTTTACAAATAAGACGTTGGATTTATCCAGTTAAGGAATTGATCAATAGATTGATAGATTCTGAAAATCCCTTAATAACCAGGGACACCAAATTATTCTTAAGGGATGCTCTAGACCATGCCATAGAAATAAATGAAAGTTTACAGATTTACCGAGAAATGTCGATGAGCCTAATGGAAATGTATATGAGTAATATGAGCAACAGGATGAACGAGGTAATGAAAGTATTGACCATTATGGCATCTATTTTTATCCCCTTAACTTTTATAGCAGGTATTTATGGGATGAATTTTGATCATATGCCAGAATTACATTGGGAGTATGGTTACTACTTTGTATGGGGGATTATGATTATACTTTTTATCGGGATGATGGTCTATTTCAAAAAGAAAAAATGGTTGTAATTTAATTGCACCTTATTTACGATTAGTCAAAAAGATCAGAAGACAAATAACGATCGCCTCGATCACAGACTATGGATACGATGACGCCATGGTCCAATTCTGCAGCTAGACGCAGGGCAACCGTAGCGGCACCGCCACTACTCATACCTGAAAAAATACCTTCTTCCTTGGCCAAACGCTTGGCCATGACCTTGGCTTGCCCTTCACTGACTTCCATAATGCGATCTACCTTTTTCGCATCAAAAATTTTAGGCAGATATTCTTTTGGCCATTTACGTATACCCGGTATACTTGAATCATCGGTAGGTTGTACCCCGACTATCTGAATCGCATTATTCTTTTCCTTTAAATAAGTAGAGGTTCCCATAATGGTACCCGTAGTTCCCATAGACGAAACAAAATGGGTTACTAGACCATTGGTATCATTCCATATTTCTGGTCCTGTGGATGTGTAGTGTGCCATCCAATTATCAGGATTACCAAATTGGTTCATCATAATGAAACCCTCATTCTCCACCTTGTTTTCTGCATAATCGCGGGCTCCTTCAATACCAACATCCGCAGGGGTAAGCGTAACCTTAGCCCCATAGGCACGCATGGTCTGTACCCGTTCTTTTGTAGCATTTTCTGGCATGACGAGTTCAATATCCAGTCCGTAGATACCTGCTATCATAGCCAATGCAATGCCGGTATTACCACTGGTCGCTTCTATAAGTTTATCGTTTTTCGTGAAATCTCCACGTTCCAATCCGCTTTTGATCATACTAAATGCAGCCCGGTCTTTAACACTACCTCCAGGGTTATGGCCTTCCAATTTAAAGTATAAAGTCACATTGGGATTGGTATTTAGCACCCTTGATTTCACCAATGGTGTATTACCGATAAGGGACAAAATGGAATTAGACATGCGGTGTGGTTTTAATCTTGATTTCTGGAGTATGAAAAACGGTCGAATTTGGTGATACCGACTCCGTAATCCAAGCGTTTCCCCCTATGACACTGTTGGCACCTATTACCGTATTACCACCTAAAATGGTAGCATTGGCATAAATGGTAACATTATTTTCAATAGTCGGATGCCGTTTTGTTTTTTGAAGATTTTTTGCAACAAAAAGTCCGCCAAGGGTTACACCTTGATAAATCTTTACGTCGTCTTTAATAATTGCAGTTTCCCCTATGACAACCCCTGTCCCATGATCGATATGGAACGACTTTCCGATCTTTGCACCTGGATTGATGTCGACACCTGTTTGCCTATGGGCATATTCTGTCATTAATCTTGGCACTAGTGGAAATCCATAATTGTATAACTCATGCGCCAACCTGTAAACGGAAATGGCATAAAAGCCCGGATAGGCCATATATACCTCCTCTATGGATAATGATGCGGGATCGCAATTAACCGTTGCCTCTGCATCTAAATTCAAGCTTTCTAAAATTTTCGGTAGTTTTTCTACATAACCCTCCCAAATCTTTTTACAAGGTTTGTCGCTTTCCCAACACGCCAAATCAACCAGTTCATCGAACTGAATTTCTAGTCTTCCAAGGCTATCGGCAACAGGGGTTTCAATATCGAACAACGTATAAAAGAGAAGGTCGGTGAATTTTTCTACATTTCTTTTTAAACGAAATCTTAGAT
Organism: Flavobacteriales bacterium; assembly: GCA_038256135.1. GTDB lineage: Bacteria > Bacteroidota > Bacteroidia > Flavobacteriales > Flavobacteriaceae > Maribacter. The sequence goes on from JBBSKR010000058.1 coordinate 7,607, forward strand.
TAGGCTGTTTCTTATGAGCGTTTATTTTTTCGATTATTGATCGATGATCCATGATACTATATTAGTTCATCAAAATTAACCAAATAACTAAAAAGACTTCTTATCAATTGGTTAACTTTAGCTTAAAATAACAACAACTAGCTGGAATGTTAGAATCAAAGATTACAAGCGATACCTTACAATTTTTAAATACTTTAAAGAAATACAACAATAGGGAGTGGTTTGCAGAAAATAAAGTCCAGTTCAAAAAAGAGGAAGAAAAAGTAAAGGATTTCTTTAACCATGTTTTGGGCCAGATGAAAATTCATGATGAAATAGAGCGGCTAAAAGTGTTTAGAATTTATAGGGATGTTCGCTTTTCAAAGGATAAGACCCCCTATAAGAATAGTTTTTCAGCTTTTTATTCTAGAGCAGGATTACATCGACGGGGCGGTTACTATGTGCACATACAGCCTGGCGGAAGTTTTATAGGTGCCGGTTTCTGGAAACCCGATAAACCAGATTTATTACGTTTGCGAAAAGAATGGGAAAATGATGCTTCCGAACTTTTGGAAATTGTAGATAATCAAACATTTAAAAAGGTTTGGGGCAATCTGGTTGGAGAGGAATTAAAAACTGCTCCCAAGGGTTTTGATAAGGAAAATCCAAATATTGAATTAATTAGGAAAAAGCAATACCTGTTCACGAAGCGTTTTAACGATAAAGAGGTGTTGGCAACTAATTTTGCTGAACTGATAAATGAAAACTTTAAGCTAGTACGCCCTTATTTTGATTTGATGAGCACTATTCTTACCACTAATTTGAACGGGGAGTCTTTACTGGACTAATTCCAGCTTTTCAAAATATTGGATTTGATCCTGTAATCGTTTTATGACCATATTCATCATTCTTTTGTTCAAAGAAGAAGAATTTTGAACATACTGTTCATATTCCTCCAACGTAAATTGGCCGATAACCATCCCTTTCAGGGAATTTCTAAATTTCATATCCTTTTGAATGGCATTGGTAATATAATCCAACCGCTTTTCAATTTTCAGTTCGTAAAAGGTATTCTTGGTTTTTTTAATATAATTCTTAAAAGAAGCCAAAAGCAGATCGTTCTGTAATTTGAGCAGGGGGCGAAGCGTTTGGTTTTGAAAACGTTCATCGTCACTCATGTTGGGATGAATTTTAGCCGAGGCAACCGTAGGGCGTATTTCAAGTAATTTCTGGGACCTTTCCATTTTAAATTGATTTTACTTAAAGATACATATTTGAATAAAGTTGCTGAAGTAGCGTAATACAAGTTTTTAACCTGTTATGAACAAATCTAAAACCTTTGTAAAAAATCATTGACAAACTGAGAAAATACCAATTTTAACCTATTCCTATTATTAGAACATACGCTGGTTTCAAATGAAAATCAAATTTTGATAATTCTCATTTGGTTATGCAGGCAAAGTGGTCCTTTTCTTAAATTTCGGTATAACTTTACAGCATTGAGTTATAAAACTGAAGCGATGAGATTTCATACTAGAAAATTGGTGAAACCTGGGGATTTGAATACCAATGGCACTTTGTTTGGGGGTAGATTATTGGCTTGGATAGATGAAGAGGCCGCCCTATATGCCATTATTCAATTGGAAAATGGAAAAATAGTGACCAAATACATGTCGGAAATCAATTTTATGAGCGCTGCAAAAAAGGGCGATGTCATAGAAATAGGCATTGAGGTCGTTAAGTTTGGAAAAACATCATTGACCCTAAACTGTGAAGTTCGCAATAAAATGAACCATGAAACTATTGTAACGGTTGACAATATTATTATGGTCAATTTGGGTGAGAATGGAAAACCCAAACCACACGGCAAAACCAAAGTGGAGTTTGTTAGAGATAGATTGGCCGCCATGGGCGATGAAGATTAACCTTTGTTTATTTCTTTCGCTAAAGCTTGAACCTCATCCAACACCCGTAAAAGATTACCGCCCCATAATTTGGCGATTTCCTCTTGACTATAACCACGTTCAACAAGTTCTAGGGTAACATTAAGTGTTTCCGAAGCGTCTGACCAACCTTCAATACCGCCACCTCCATCAAAATCCGAACTTATACCAACATGGTCTATTCCTATCAATTTAACCATATAATCGATATGATTTACAAAATCGGCCACGTTTACCGCTTCTGGTACACCCGATTTATTTTTGACCAAATTTTCGCTGATATCGAGCACTTTTGGATAATTCTCCATAAAGGATTCTTTTTGGGCATCGGTCAAACTAGAAAACTGGGAACGATCGTACCATTCGATTTTTAAAGAATCGGCCACCTTCTTATAAACTGATTTCATATACGCTGCCCTGGCTTCATGCTTTTCAGTATTCAAATAGGAACTAAATGCTACGGTCTGGACTACACCACCATTCTGCTTCATCAGCATTAATTGCTCGTCATCTAAATTTCTACTATGGTCGCAAAGTGCCCTCGCGGAGGAATGGGATGCAATTAATGGAGCTTTGGAAAGTTCGATCATTTGTTTCATTGCCTCCTTGGAAGGATGGGAAACGTCAATCATTATACCAAGTCTATTCATTTCATTTACAGCTTCTTTACCTAATTCACTTAAACCATTATGTAACCATTTGCCATCTTCCTCTCCAGTATTTGAATCAGAGAATTGACTATGACCGTTGTGTGCCAATGAAATATACCTTGCACCTAGTTCATAATATTTTTCAAACTGACTCATATCGGTACCAATGGGATAAGCATTCTCAACGCCGATCATGGCCGCCTTCTTTCCTGAAGCTATTATTTCCCTTACATCTGAGGATGTCAATGCCAACTGTATTTGGTCTGGAGCAATATCTTCGCATAGTTTATGAATGGATTCGAACTTTTCCATTGCGTTTAATTTTGCTGTTTCATAACCGTCAGCGGTAAGGGTATCTTGGCCTGTATAAACAATTAACCAAGAAACGTCTAAACCCCCTTCTATCATTTTGGGTAGATTCACTTGGTTTTCTAGCCGTTGTGTATAATTGACACTATCTGTGAAGTTTTTTACATTAATGTCGTTATGGGTGTCAATGGTGATTACTTCTTCATGTATTCTTTTTGCTTTTTCTAGGGTACTTTCTAGTACTTCCTTCTTTTCTTCTCCACATGAGATTAAGATTAAAACACTTAAAATGTAGGTAAATACTTTCATATAATTAGTTTAGACCTACAATTTAAGGGTATTCACAACAAATAACTAGGACTAGAAAACATTTTATTGTTCGACCGTGTTTAAAGACGGATTTTTAAATCTTTCAAATAAATAGTAATCAATAATTAAAGCATCAGAATTCATGCACATTTCAAAAACGAAAGATTTACTTGGCCAATTATCAAAATTGGAACGTACGGTGAGCGAATTTTCATTTGAGGAATTAAGTGCCGATGAAGCGAAAGCATTGAAAAACTCTTTTAGCAATTTCAAGTCTAGTTTGGAAGACCATATTTATTCGCCTAACAATACTGAAAAAGTCGATGAATTGGTGGTGCATAAGCCTGAGGTTGAAAAAAAGATAGGAGCTCAAAACCAGTATATTGCCCATGTTAGCCATGAAATAAGGACTCCATTAAACAGTATTATTGGGTTCGCAAATCTCTTGAAGGAAGAAAAATTGACTACTAGTCAACAGAAAAAGGTACAGGCCATTCAATTTGCCTCTAATTCGTTATTGAAAATCATAAATGAAGTATTGGAGTACTCTAAAATTTCTTCCGGTTCCAACAACTTTGAGACCATAGATTTTAAGATTCATAACCTTTTGAATGACATTATGTTTTTAAGCGAGACCTTGATGATGGACCATCAAGTAGAGCTACTTATCGAAATAGACAAGGCGGTACCTCAAATTATAAAGGGAGATCCTTCTAAATTGTCTCAAGTTCTACTCAATTTACTAGGCAACGCTATCAAATTTGTACATCAGGGCCATATCAAGTTGAAGGTTTCCGTTAGGGAGAAAATGAAAGACCAATATGTTCTGGAATTTACAGTTTCAGATACCGGTATTGGAATTTCTGAAGAAAAGCTTAAGACAATTTTTGAAAGCTACACCCAATCCGAAGATTACACTAAATACAGCGGCACTGGATTGGGTCTATCAATAACAAAGGAAATTATCGAAAAACAAAACGGCGAAATTGAGATTAGCAGCAAACCGGGAACTGGTACCACCGTAACCTTTGGAATACCCTATGCGCTTGGCAATTCTAAAAACATACCGATCAAACGGGTCGATAGTGTCAACATTCAAAAAGGAAAAGAACTTTTGGCTGGCACAAAAATCTTGGTTTTTGAAGACAACCTGATGGACCCACCTTTGATTATGGAACAATTGACTAAATGGGGGTGTAAGGTTCATAGCGCTGTCAATTTGAAAAAAGGACTGGCAATTTTAGCTTCAAAAAAAATTGAACTCATTTTAATGGATTTCAAAATACCCTATTTAAAAGACTTTGAAGTATCAAGGGCAATTCGAACCCACCAAGATACACGGATCAATGCTGTACCGATTGTCGCTTTTAGCGCAGATTTTGCGGAACATGACAGCAAGGTTAGTGATTCACTGGGCATAAATGACTCCCTTTTGAACCCTTATACCTTAGATGAATTGATGACCATTATTTTAGACAACAAGCGAAAGGTTGACAATCCGAAGGAGTTTAGCGAACTCCTACATAAAAAGATGATACAGTCGAAAGAAACCATCGAGTTCGACTTGAATCACCTTTTAAAGGATTGCTTTGGTGAATTGGAAATGCTCAATGAATTGGTAAAACTCTTCAAATTGAACGTTCTAGAATTTATGGGCAATGTAAAAATTCATCTTAAAAGCAATGACCTCAAGGAAGTTGCTTTTTCAGCACATAAGTTAAAGGCTGGTTTTGCTATGTTGAAAGCAACAGGCATGTTAGAATTGATTGTAGAATTGGAGACACATAGCAAAGCGAACAGACCGATTGAGGTAAAGGAGCTAAACAATATATTTTTGAAGGACTATCCTTTATTTGAGAAAAATTTGGATGACGAAATGACGTCATTGAATAGATAAAAATTAAAAATGGGAAAAAATGTACTATTGGCAGATGATGATCAGCTTTTGGCCTCTTTGTTAAATTTCAGGTTGAAAAAGGGAGGGTATGAAGTGCACTGTTGTTCTGATGGAAAAGAAGTAAAAGAATTTCTAAATACCCAATTACCGGATATCATTGTTAGCGATATCATGATGCCCTATTTTTCTGGAATTGAACTCATAGATTATGTTCGAAATGAATTGAAATCAAAAACACCGATAATAATAATTTCATCCGCTGGAAATGAACAGAATGTGCTAAGTGCTTTTGAACTTGGTGCGAATGATTTTATTTCCAAACCAGTAAGTCCGACAGAATTACTGGTACGTATAGCGAGAGAATTAAATAAAATATAGATTGTTAAGTTCCCCCAAGCATAACATACTAGCCATAATTACCGCCCCAGAATTCAGCTTAGATTTTCTGTGGACGCTAACGTTTATTTTTTTGACGCTGGCTATGCTCTGTTTCGTTGGAATTTTCTTGATAAGGAATAGCATAGGCGCCAAAGCGATTCGCACAAAGAACAAGAAAATGGAATTTTCTCCTATGATCAGCGAATTTTTATTCTACGAAGAATCGAACGACATAGAAGAAAAAAAGAATTATCTCCATCTAAAGATTGAAATACGTGAATTGATCAAAGATCGCTTCGATAGAAATGTTTTCACCGAGGTATTGATGGATTTACGAAAAGATTTATCAGGTGAATCAAAAGAGGCACTAATTCATCTTTATAAAGATATGGGATTGCATAACGATGCATTTGAAAATCTTAAAAGTAGAAGATGGCAAGTTGTTTCTAAAGGGATATTGGAGTTATCTACTATGGAGGTAAATGAATCATATAGTTTGATCATAAAATTTATAAACCATAGGCAGAGTACCATACGTAAACAAGCAGAAATTGCGGTCGTAAATTTGAAGGAAGAAGGTATTACCTATTTTTTGGATACTACAAAATATAAAATCTCTGAATGGGAACAACTGAAACTATTGGATGTATTAAGACACAAGCCCAACTTTGAACCTCCACAATTTAGTCTATGGCTTACATCTAAAAATGCAGATGTAGTTCTTTTTGCTTTACGATTGATTAAATACTTCAAGCAAACCGATGCCGTGAAATCAATCATAACCTTATTAAAGCATAAGAGAAGGGATATTAGGGTAGAGGCCATTGATTGTATAAAGGAATTTTATTTTGTAGATGCGCTGCCAACCCTAAAATTGGTATACCCTAAGGCAAGTGCAGATGTTAAAATAGCCATATTGGATACGATTGGGGAAATTGGCTCTAAAAATGATATCGGATTTCTTGAAATAATACAAAAACGTGAAAAAAACTTCAATATTAATAGTAAGGTCATAGGAATGTTGAACAAGATTAATCCTGAAAGTATACTTCCAACTAAACATATTGAAACCGAAGCATTTTTTACATCTAATTTAAATGATAATGCGCTTACCGAGGATGAAATAAAAACAGTAACCGATGAATTTTTAGAGGAATCAAAAGATGTGGAGGCCGACGGTGCCATTACCGTAAACGAAAATGAAACGACCTATGCGTCTATTTTAGGGGACCAAGATGAAGTGACCGAAACGGACAATTACGAGAATATAGCCGAAAAACAGATATCTATGGACATTGTGCCCCCGGTGAGTGAAGAAAATACTGCCTTTACCAATAGTATGGTAGAAAAAGAAGATGAAGAAGAAAATAGGGAACCCTTATTTACGCTTGACGTATCGTTGCAGGAAGAACGTATCGATACGGATAGTGATTCAACAAGTGCTGCCAACTCAAGTCATCAACAAGAGGATATTGATTGGTCTCAAATTATAAATAAAGACATACCAAATTTACAACTAGGTCATGCAATTCAAAGCGATGAAAAACCTTTTATCTCTTTTGAAAACGGTGCTATTTCCTTTTCCGCCAATTTTATGGACGAAGACGAACTTGAAACCATGGTGCTATTGGAAAATATTGCCGAAATGGGCGATCGGCGAGAACTTTTTTTATTAAACCAACTACTAGAGGAAAATGAATCGCCACTAATCTTGGAAAGAGCCAATGAGTTAATAGAAAAATTCTCGCATCAATTATCCGGCCCCAATGAATTGTTCTCATCAGATGATGGATTGAAAAATAGTGTATTCACAAAGATTTTTCATTTATCAGACACAGCAACCAAACTGATTCTATTAAATGAGATCGAAGATATAGGTGACGAAAAGGAAATCCGATTATTGGAAAGCTTGTTACTCGATCAAAACAAATGGATTGCAAAAAGAGCGAAAGCCATTATAGAACATATTAGAAATAAAATAAACGAAAAGGAATGTAGTGAAACAATTTTAAAAGTTACACTGCTACCAGTTGGTTTTGAATTGGAATCTGATCAAAATTTGACCAATGCATTGAATCAAAAAAGGAAAATATAGGATCAACATTAATTAATCAATTTTGTTCCGTGACAAACAGAATATACGACAAACTAAATGGATAGTGAATTATTTGGTGTAGTACTAGGATACATTAATTTTGTGTTCTTCCTTTTTACCATGATACTTTTTATCATGTTCATTATCATGGCCTATTTTTCTACTAAAAGTTCAATCCACTATAGAAATAAAAATAGCTTTACCGATGTTTCCAAGATTATGGCATCTCCTTTGGCACCAACAATCACTATCATAGCACCGGCTTATAATGAAGCACTGAACATTGTTCAGAATATTAGATCCCTCTTGTCATTGCAATATGTGAACTATGACCTAATGGTGGTGAACGATGGCAGCACCGATGATACCTTGCAAAAATTAATAACTGCATATGATTTGGTCAAGACCAATGAGAAAATTGATCCTGACTGGAATTCAAAACCTGTAAGGGGGATTTACAAATCAAAGAATAAGGCATTTTCGAAGTTAACGGTGGTAGACAAGGTCAATGGAGGAAAATCTGATGCCCTAAATACGGGAATAGCCCTTTCTACCAGTAAATATGTGGGTTGTATCGACGTTGACTGTTTATTGCGACCAGATGCACTTTTACATGTAGTGAAGTCCTTTATTCAACGCTCACAAAAACGTGTTATCGCAGTTGGTGGCGTTATACGTGTGGCCAATTCGTGCATAATAGAGGGAGGGCAATTGGAAGAAATAAAATTGCCTAAAAATTGGTTGGCCCGTTTTCAATTATTGGAATATACACGCTCCTTTATTTTGGGAAGAATGGCTTGGAGTAGAATAGATAGCTTACTTATTATTTCTGGTGCCTTTGGTTTTTTTGAGCGTGAAATTGCCTTGGCCGTTAATGGATATGATACGGATACCGTTGGTGAGGACATGGAAATTATTTTCAAAATGCGCCGCTACATGCACAATCGAAAGGAGCCCTATACCATAGAATATATGCCAGATGCTTTATGTTGGACTGAAGTACCGGAAGATGTGAAAATGCTTATTAACCAAAGAGATCGATGGGCTCGTGGTAATTTGGAAACATTATTTAAACATAAAGACATGCTTTTCAATTCCAAATTTGGCAGGTTGGGTTTATTAAGTTACCCCTATTGGTTTTTTTATGAATGGTTGGCTCCGATTTTGGAATTCTTTGGCTTTTTTACCGTTGTATTCTTTGCCTATTTAGGCATCCTCGATTGGAATTACTTTTTGGCAATATCAATGGCCATTTATTTTTTTTCCATAATGATTTCATTTTATGCTATAATTTGGGAACTATATTCTTACAATCAATACAAAAAAACTAAGGATATTCTCATACTAATGGGTTTTGCCTTACTGGAGCCTTTTTTATTCCATCCGATAACAGTGTATGCCGCTGTTAGAGGTAATTATAAAAAACTGTTTAAGGTAAAATCTGGCTGGGGGTCTCAAGTTAGAAAAGGATTCACAAAAGCTGCTTAAATCTATTTATGAATACGAGCGATAAAAATACATATACACTAAAGCACTTGACGAGACTCATGATATCCTTTTTTGGGTGCTTACTGGTATTAACACTCGTTCAGTACAGTATTCTTTTCTATAAGGGGGTACTTGATAGTATCTTTTCTACCAGTTTATTAAAATCCATAATACATCAAATTGGTTTTACGGCAATTACTGGAATAATCTTGGTTTTTCCTTTTAATTTTTGGGAAAACCTAAGGCCTAAATACGGATTTAATCTAGTATTTGTTTTATTGGGATTCATACTGATAATCGAGGCGCTGTTGATCGGTTATTACTGCAACTCATTGGTGCCGTTGGGATCCGATATTTTGGGATATAGTTTTACCGACATAAAAATGACCATAGTGAATTCTGGTAGTTTCATGATGTTTATTTATTTAAATGTTGGCGTCATTTTTTTAATAGGTCTTTTTTTAAGCTTATACAAATTTACCTCTAGGTTCTATCATAGGATCAGTAAATTGTTTCCATTCACGGTCGTACTATTCAGTCTATTTATCGCATCCCTATTTACTGATGGGAAACCCATTAATCAGAATAAAACACAATATTTGGCTGTTAACCTTTATAACAATAGCAAAGAGGCTAATACCTATACCTCGGATGAGGAATTTCCAGTGATAAAAAATTCGAATACCGAAAATGTTGTGGGCGCGTATTTTGAATTGAAGAAAGAAAAACCGAACATCGTTTTTATAATCGTTGAAGGTCTGGGAAGGGATTTTATGGGAGAAGGGGCGGAATACGGTGGATTTACACCTTTTCTTGATTCGTTAAGCAAAAAGTCGCTCTACTGGGAAAATTTTCTGAGTAACACAGGTAGGACTTTTGGGGTATTGCCTTCTTTGTTGGGTTCCTTGCCTTTTGGCAAAAGCGGCTTTATGGAACTGGAGGAATTCCCGAACAAACTAACTCTTTTTAGTGTCTTAAAAAATAACGGATATCACACCTCTTTTTATCAAGGTACCAATAGTTCATTCGATAAAGTAGACCGGTTTCTAAAAAGTGAAAATGTTGATTTTGTACTCGATAAATCTGGTTTTGGCGTGAAATATCAACAACAGGCAGAAGATGCCGCAGGTTCTTCTTGGGGATATCCTGATATGGAACTGTTCAAAAAAAGTCTCAGTATACCAAGGCAAGCACAAATGCCAAGATTGGAAGTATATATGACCATAAGTACGCATGAACCTTTTATCCCACCAAACCAAGATTTTTACGAAGAAAAGGTAGCTCAGATTCTTTTGGAGGGAAATTTTGATTCTAGGGTCGAAAAGGTAGTTGAAAAAAACGACAATGTCTTTGCGACGCTGTTATACACAGATGACGCCATTAAATGGTTTATGGATGCTTACAAAACACAACCTGATTATGGTAACACCATATTCATCATTACGGGTGATCACAGACTTATTCCTATTCCACCACGTAATAGTATAAGCCGTTTTCATGTTCCATTA
>JBBSKR010000059.1:0-18076 GCA_038256135.1 Flavobacteriales bacterium
AAACCATGGTAGCTAAACTCCTTGAAATGGGCTATGACGTTACTTTTACCAAATACCCCAAGGTAGGTCACAATGCATGGGTAAAAGCTTATGAAACAGAGGCCTTATATGATTGGTTTGTGGAGCAGCGATTGTCCAAAAATTGAATGTACATTATGGGTATCCTATCCGGAAAAAATTAGAGATAACGTCTTAAGCCTTAGTGCAAGTTGTTTTTCAAAAGTAGTATATCGGTGGTAGTGCTTTGCCAAATATCTGCTAAATGCTGAGGTACGGGGTTAAAGCCATAGGTAAAGGAGCCTAGCACAATATCCTGGTCACCATCCTGATCAAAATCACCTGAATCCATCAGCAGCCATCTGCCTAAATTTGCGTCCTTGAGCGTGAAATCCATGAATTCAAATTTGCTGGTATTTTTGTTTTCCAAATAGACAAAACTAGCGTTTGGGTTGTTGTCGTAATCGGGGAACGTAGCCAACACTGCTATATCTACATCGCCATCTTGGTCAAAGTCGTTGGCTATCAACCGAGTAGCTCCATTCAGAGGATAGAAATAACTTTGCTTAAAAACGTTTTTTCCATTGTTGATGTGAATGCGAACGCCGTGATAGGGTTTATGAACATAACTTTTATCCCCATTGTCCCCATGGGCAGTAATGATATCATCGTCTCCGTCTCCATCAAAATCCACTAGTTCAAACCAACTGGAACCGTAAACCGGACTAAACTGTAGGACAGTTTCTGGGACAAAGGTGAGATTTTCTTTTTGATAGAAGATGGTAATGCCTTCCCTTCCTTGGGAAGTAAGTACCACCAAATCCAATTTATTGTCCGCGTTCATATCCCTGGCTATGGTGCGAATGGTTCCGGGTGCGTTTAAAAGCACTTCTTTGCTGTAATTTAGGCTGTCATTTTTTATAAAAAGGGAAAGAGAACCTGTTAAATGTCCAAATTCGCAGATGACAATCTCATCTGTACCATCTGCATTGAGATCTTCCACCAGTGTATGCACGGGCCTATGAAGCTCATACGGTAAACGTTGACTTTCGGTTTCATTTTCTATTTGTAGGTACCCCCTTGGGATTTCGGAAGGATTTAGGTAGCCCACAGAGGTCAAATAAGCATATTTTTGCCGTTCTATGTAAGAAGTAATAGGTTGGCCGGTATGAATTACTTCCCTAACATTTTCCGTTTTGGGTTCTATTTTTTTAATATTCCCCATAAGATCGGCAGTTACAATGGTGCTATCTCTTCTGCTGTATTCCAAAAAAGAAACAAAAGATCCCTTCCCACCATCTAAATTTAGCGGAGTGGCTCGAAATTGGGTTTGTTCCTCTGTGTTTTTATCCAATTTAGATTTAGGTAGCGAATCGGGCGCCATCGAAATTATATAGTCGCTTAAATCTTCCCAATCTGCCTTTGAAATTAAAGGACTATAGGGGTAGACCCCAGATTGCATTCTAGCCTCCTGTTCCTTAAAGGTAAGGCCGACATAGGGGTCGTTGCCGTTGTAAATTAAGCCCATTCTGGCTGCCATTTCGGGCAGAATGCCCTGCTTCCATATATGTTTGGGCAAGTCTTGTATATCGGGTAGAATATGGCAGCTGGCGCAGTGTGTGGCGTACAACTTTGCCGCTCTTTTTTCCTTTGATGGTGTACAGGAGCTATATAGCACAACTATCAAAATAGCGAAGACATAGCAACTTCTAAAAAAAATGACTCTCACGTAATAATTTTATTTTAAGGTATTGGCTCCGTTGTTTTAGATAGTATTGGTTTTAATCGAAAAGGAGTATTGCTAGCGTTTTTGAAAAACAAGTAAGCGATTCCTGTTCTGGGAAATTACGATATACGGCTGATTATCTTTTACGCTCTTTACAATGGCCATACTTTTAGCGTCTCCTGAAACCAAAAAACCACTTTTATTGCTTTCTATTACGTTAAAACTTCCGTTTCCGACTCCCCTGAGTAAAATACCATTGAGCGCATCATAACGTCCAATAAAAGTTTCGTTACCGTAATCATTACCAATGAGAAGCACGTCTAAATGGCCGTCCTTATCATAATCCAGTATTGCAATATCTTGTATAGGAGCAAGCTGGGCTTGCCATGGTAAGGCTTTAAAGGCAAAAGTACCGTTGCCCAAATTTTCGGCATAAATACTACGATCATAATTTACGGTAAGGGTCACCGCTCCCTCCAGTTCTTCATCTGAAAGTAAGGTTTTAAGGGTTGCCTTGGCATAATTTTTATAAGAGGAATACTTAGCCCGGAAAAGCGGACTTTGACCATAAAGATCTCCCCAAAAATGTACGGGAAAGGACTCAAAGGCATTACTTTGAAAATTCTTACGGTAATGGGCAAATAGTATGGGGTCTATATTTCCGTTGTTGTCAAAATCTTTGGCAATGAGGGTAACAGGCCTCTCTTCTGAGGCTTGGTATTGGTTATTTGCACCCAAATTTCCAACAATAAAGTCTACATCGCCATCACCATCAAAATCTGCTCCCTCTATGCTCTCCCACCAGCCTAAAAGCATCTCTAGACCCGTTTCCTCTAATTTTTTGAAACCCGTTTTAGTATTTTCGAAAATTGTAATCGGCATGAATTCCCCAACCAAGATTAAATCTTGCATGCCGTCTGCATTGATATCTTTCCAAATGGCATCGGTAACCATACCTATGTCGTTCAATTCTGGCGCCAAGGCATCGGTTACATTTTTCAGGATTCCTTGATCATTTTTGAGTAAATAGCTTTTTTCTGCCAGGGGAAATTGGGCAAATGGGGTACGGCCGCCAACAAAAAGATCTATGAAGCCATCATTATCAAAATCCATAGCCTTTACGACCGATCCGCTTCCAGTTATATTTGGATGAAAATCTGGTGCCAACTCAAAATTCCCGTTACCGTCGTTGATCAAAAGGATATCCGTATATAAATCATCCTGATTCATAAATTCGTTACTGCCAGAAACTAAATAAATATCTATGTCTCCATCGTTTTCCAAGTCAAAAAGCGCTATCCCCTCTTGTTCAAATCTAACTAGGGTATCTTCTTGAAGGAGGGGTTTCTCGTCAAATCTTCCTTCTTTATTTTGAAAAAAGATACTTGGGGAATGGCCGGCGGAACTCCCGATAACGAAATCTTCCATTCCATCGTTATTCAAATCCCCCATGGCAAGACATGGGCCATTTTGGGTCAGCTTATGGGGCAAGATGCGTTGTACGTTATAATCTACCACATCTTCCTCTTTATGAATATAGTCAATGCCGACGGAATCTGTTACTTCCATAAAGTAGGGCGAAGTTTCTTTTGGTACCAATGGAAATTTCAATTTTTCAGGAGAAACTGTGGTTGCAGAAGCATAATCTACAGTAAGGGATGAATTTTTAATTACCCCATCTATTTTTTGGTATTTTCCATCAGGCCATAGCACCTCCAATACAGAAATATCTTTCTTGGTACCGAGCCCAAAATGTATGCGGTCTTCAATTGTGGACATGTAGCCCCTGCCCAAAAAATGTTCATGGTATATAAACGTAGCGTCCTTAAACCGCACCGCCACTTTGGCCCCTATCCCTGAGGGATTCGTCTTAGGGCCCAACAGGGCTATGCTTAAGTAGTCGTTTTTTTCTCCAGGTAGTTCGTCACTATTATTTTTGAAAATAAAGGCCTTATCGTTAATGTTATTTACGATATAGTCTAAGTCCCCATCGCCATCTAGGTCCGCTATTGCGGCTCCATTGGAAAAGGAAGGGATATCTAGTCCCCACTCCGTGCTTACGTCTACAAACTTGTGATGGCCATCATATCGGTAGGCGTAGTTGGGTATTTTTATCTGTGGGATGGAATCCAAGATCTGCCCAGGTTTCAAATAACGGCTAACATTAAATTTAAAATCGCCGAAGTCTAAATCTGTAATATCCCGAGGAAAGCCATTGGTGATCAACAGATCTTTATAGCCATCATTATCCATGTCAGCGAAGAGGGGAGACCAGCTCCAGTCCGTTCTGGCAACCCCGGCCATAAGGCCTATTTCACTAAAAGGAACGTTGGGGCCATTGCCCTTTTGCAACATATTACGGCTGTATTGGTAGTCGTATTCAAATTTTTCATTAAAAATATAATTGGCGTACTTGGTATTGGGAATTGTTGTTTTTGTTCTATGGTTGGTTTCGCCCAACATATCCAAGGTGATGATATCCAGATAACCGTCGTTGTTATAATCTGAAATATCGTTACCCATGGAAAACTTACTTTGGTGTTTTATCTGTTCGCTAACCTTGTTGGTAAAAGTACCGTCTCGGTTATTTATGTAGAGCACATCGTTCATCAGGTAATCATTGCTGACATAAATATCAGGCCAACCGTCATAATTTAGGTCGGCAACTGCAAGCCCCAATCCGTAACCTTCTATAGTTATACCTGCTTCTATCGTAACATCGATAAATGTATTATCACCATTATTATGATATAATCGGTCATTGCTTGAGGCTGAGCCATCCGTTATTTTCTTACGATAATTGGAGGGGAGCTCATGGATGTCAACATTATTTAACACATAAAGATCGAGTAATCCGTCCCGATCATAATCAAAAAAAGTTGCGCCCATGCTGTTTTCCTTTCCTGCGATACCATAGACTTCGGCCATTTCTTTATATGTCGGTTCGCCATCTTCATCCAAGCCCTGGCTTATAAAAAGGAGGTTTTTGCGCTCCTGGTCCGAGGGACGCATGGCGGAACATACATAGATATCCAAAAAACCATCCAAGTTTATATCGGCAAGGGCTATACCGGTGTTCCAATTACTTTTTGCTTCAATATTCGCTTTTTCGGATATGTTTTTGAATTTAAAATCGCCCTGGTTCAAGTATAGCTGATTTTCGACTTGATTGCCGCTGAAAAAGAGGTCTGGTTTGCCATCATTGTTAAAATCCCCGACGGCGACGCCACCACCATTAAAAATGTATTCACTTGTGAGAATGTTGAAGCTATCGGTCTCTACTATGGTATTGTTAAAATGAATATTGGATTCGTCTGCTGAAATTCTTGTGAACAGGGTTTCTTCTTTATTAGTACAAGCTAGTAGTAGTACTGTCAGAAAAATTAGAAAGCCAATCTGAATTTTACGCATGGCAATAAGATTAGTAGTTGTTAGTGATATGTAATCTAGTCCTTCGCTTTTTAGTTACAAAAAGTCATTTGGCCATAAAAGTATGCCAAACCCTTCAAAAAGAAAAATAATTAGCGGTAGCTGCCCCATCATTACGTTAGAGTGGTTATGGCTTAACACAAAAAAAGGAGCAGGTCGTTTTAGCGATCTGCTCCCTATAATAAAACTTAGTTTACCTTGAATTAGTATCCAGGATTTTGAGTAAGTACGCCTTGACTCAAATCTATGGCATCGACAGGGATTGGCGTTAAATCAAAATGCGGCTGGTAAGGCAACACTTTGGGGCCAAAATTTTCTATGACACGGGATTCGTTTACATAGTACTGCGGCAGTACGGTTGTAGTAACTCCCCATCTTCTTAAATCGAACAATCTATGGCCTTCCATTCCTAATTCCAACCTGCGTTCATAGCGCACGGCTTGCCTTGCTAATTCTTGATTAGCAAATGAAGTATATAGACCAACCAAATAGTTTGCGGCAGGACCACTACCGTCTATTGCTTGCACAACAGATGTATTTGCCGCCCTTTGCCTTACTTGATTCACATAATTTAAGGCAGTCCCCAACTCACCTAGCTCCACAGCTGCTTCAGCGGCCATAAGTAATACATCTGAGTATCGCATGATGTTATAGTTAATACCGGAGTGCTCTTGTCCCCAAGCACCATTGCCACGGTTAACTCCAACCTCACTTTCTTGATACACACTCTTTTTGGGAAGATAAGGACCTGAAATATCGGCTATTGGGGCAGATCTGATCCATTCCTTTCCAATATGTTCACCAAAGCCGTTGTAATCTATTCCTCTTCTTCCAATGGTGTAATCCAACCTGGAATCTACCGGAGTACTTGTGTCAGGCACAAAGGGCGCATCCGATGCTATATTGTAGTCATTTTTGAAAACAGGAAGCGCTGCCATGTCCAACATGGGTAGTCCCGTGTCCGGGTCTACTTGGTACGCATTGGCCAAGTCAATGGTGGGCATATAAAAACCACAGCAGGATCCAAATGGGCCGCCCCCAGGAAAATTAAGGGTGCTGCCTATGTTTCCGTTGAAAGAGAAACCGTCGTCCGCTGCAAATTGAATTGCAAAGACAGATTCAGGACTATTCTCACCGGCTGCGTTAAAGTTATCCAAGAACTCTGGATTTAAACTAAACTCACCACTTTTAATTACATCATCCAATAACGCAAATGCCTCTGTAAACTCTTTTTGGAACAAATGCGCCTTTCCTTTAAAAGCCATGGCCACTACTGCCGTTGGTCTTCCTGGATCGGATTGATTTGCCCTGGTAGAAGGTAAGTTGTCAAGAGCAAATTGAAGATCAGACTCTATCTGATCCCAGGCGGGACCAACATTGGGTTGGTTGAATTCCAACGCGATAAAATTTTCAACGGAAATGATGGCAACATTACCAAAGATTTTCGTGAGTTCAAAGTAAAAATGAGCTCTTAAGAATTTTGCTTCGCCTTCTTGTTGTAGCAATTTTGTTTTTTCAGGCTCCGAAAGAGCTGAAGTGTCAATACCTGCTATAACATTTAGAACTGCGTTAGATCGATTAACCCCAGCGTATAACGCTGCAAACTTTGCTCTAAAATAACCGTTAACCGTTCGGATGTCATTCGTTTCAATCTGTAACAATTCTTCTTGATCGGCATCATTGCTACCTTTGTGGGCATCATCGGACATAACATCCAACCACCAATTGTCTCCACTTACCCCAAAGCCGTTGCCGGGGCTGTTGTTTCGCTGACCGTCCAAAACGGAATAGGCTCCAGTAAGCAAGAGGCTTACACCGTCGGTATTCGCTAAAGCATCGTCACTTAATGCCCCTACTGCGGGGGTTTCTGAAAAGTCGTCGTTGCAGGAATAGAATCCTATCAAGGCGACAAGTACATAAATTAGTTTCTTTTTCATTTTTTTACAATTTTAAATTAACACCAAAGATAAATATTCTTGACAAAGGGAAAGTACTGCTGTCAACTCCAATGGTCAATGCCGAATTGGCTCCGCCCGGCTGTACTTCTGGATCTAGACCGTTATAGCCTGTGAAGGTGAATAAGTTGGTCGCGTTCACATACAGTCGCAAATTGTCTATACCCCAATCATCTGTCATTACATTAGGGAAACTATAGCCAATAGAAAGGTTTTTTAAACGCACAAAGGAACCGTCCTCTACAAAGAAGGAATTGGCATTGGTCTCACTGTTAAGTACGCTAAAGCTTAATGCAGGGGCATTTCCGTTAGGATTGGTGGTAGGATTAAAAGAATTCAAGACCCTTGTACTTCTATTGCCATCAGGAAAGGTTCCAAAGTCGGTATAAATCCTATCAAAGTTATAGATGTCATTACCTATAACCCCTGAAAAGAAGGCACTGATGTCCCAATTTTTGTAATTGGCATTTAGATTGAGACCAACGGTAAAATCTGGATGCGGATTTCCAATAAAATCCCTATCGTCATCGTTAATGACATTATCCCCATTCAAATCTCGGTACTTCAATCTACCAACACCTGCGGCGTCGTTAGGAAAACCTTGGTCAGGCCCTGCTGCTACCTCTGCTTCGGTACGGTAAATACCATCGGCTACCCTACCAAAAAAGGAGCCAATGGGCTGCCCCACTTGGGTTCTGTTAAAAATCCCGGTCCTAAAGCCGTTACCCAACTGAAAATCACTGGCCAAGGACGTTACCTCGTTTCGGTATGCAGATAAATTAAAATCGGCACCAAAACTAAAGTCCGTACTTGCTTGTTTTTGGTACGAAATGCTAAAATCAAATCCAGTATTCTCTACCGAGCCTAAATTAACGAAGGGAGGATTGGCATCTATGGCCGTATCTCCGATAACCGTTAAATCTGGCGCAATTAAATCTTCTGTTGTGATCCTAAAATATTCCAAGGATAAGGTCAGGGCATTGTTGAAAAAGCCCATTTCTGCACCAACGTTCAAGGTTTCACTTATTTCCCACGTTAAATTTGGATTTCCTACTTGCGTCAAGAGCGCACCGGTTGTAGCGCCGCCATTCCCCTGGAAGGCAAAATCTGCCAATTGGTTGTTGAGACTAGAAATGTTTCGTGTAGGGTTGCTGGCAGGCAATTCTTGATTCCCCAATTGACCCCAAGAAAACTTTAGTTTTAAGCGGTTCATTAGGGCATCTTGAGGAAAGAAGTTTTCGTTGCTCACAATCCAACCTGCGCTAAAGGCGGGGAAAGTACCCGTTTGGTTATCTCCAATGAAACGGGAAGACCGGTCTCTTCTAACAGTAGCCGTGAATAGGTACCTATCATCGTAAGAGTAATTCGCCGAGCCAAATACAGAGGAAAGTGTATTTTCAAAATCGAAGGTATTGCCAGGATTAACAATTGGAGCGCCGGAAGCATTGCTCAATAAATAAAAATCCGGGGTTTCAAAAAGGAAACCGGTAGCGGCTACCTCAAGACTTTTACCTGCGCTTTCGGTGGCTTCAAGACCTACCAATGCATTTACGTTGTGTTTGCCAAAAGTTTTTACATAATTTAGCGTGTTGGTCCATACCCAGTTGTAAGATTGGAAATTACGCTCCCGCAGCGAATTTGTTGATCTAGGTTCGGCTGATTCTGGATCTTTTGCATTAAAGTCCCTATCGTTGAACAAGTTGACGTCACCGCCTATTACCGTCTTTAAACTTAGGCCGTCAGCCAATTCCAGATTGGCATAGACATCTCCTAAAATTCTGGTCTGTTTAAAGAAATCGTCACCATTCCTTTCTAAAATAGAGACAGGGTTTTCAGAATTGGAAAGTCCTCTGGCGTTGTTATACGTACCTGCAAACCTGCCTTGACTATCCCTTACCGGAACCAGTGGGCTTATGCGGAGCGCAAACCCTGTCTGGTTACCAAACCTACTATTGCTAAAGGAAACATTGGCGTGTTCCCCCACTGTAAGGCGTTTCCCAATCTTGTATTCAGAATTGAAACGAATTTGACCTCTTTTAAACTGCGTTGTTAATTGGATGCCTTGTCTGTTTAGGTAACCTGCGCTAAAAGAGTACTTTCCTTTTTCGTTACCATTGGATATCGTAGTACTGAAATTTTGGGTTGGTGCAAGTCTGAATATTTCTTCCAACCAATCGGTACCGCCAGGGGTAACCGGTGCGTTGACCTCTTCTCCTGTGCCCTGTAAGGTAACCCCCAAAAGTTGGGAAGGAACCGTAGGAGACCCACCGTTTGGAAAATACTGTGGGTGGCTTATGGCATTGACATCGCCACCTGTTCTAATGGCATCATTGACCTTGCTTTCAAAAATAACATCGCCCAATTGTTGGGCATTTAGTTGGCTTGGGAGGTTGGTAACCGAGGCTAAACCTGAATAAGCCTCTACTGTAACCGATAGCTTATTTTGATTGTATGCTCCATTTTTGGTGGTTACAATAATAACTCCGTTAGATGCCCGTGCTCCATAAATAGAAGCAGCACCATCCTTGAGCACGTTAAATTGTTTAATGTCTGCGGGGTTTATACTGTTCAAAATACTACCATCCGTGGTCTGTAATCCGTCAATAATGTACAATGGGTTATTATTGTTTGGCGTACCAAAACCCCTTATCCTTACAATTGGCGTTCCTCCTGGTGTACCAGGAGTTGTTACACTAACACCTGAAACACGTCCTTCTAATGCTTCGGCCACATTTACAATGGGCTGTTTTGTAGCTTCGGAAAGGTCTACCGATGCAACCGAACCTGTTAGGTCTCCTCTTGTTTGTGTGGAATACCCAACAACGACTACTTCATCTAGAGCGGCTGCGTCTTCAATCAAGGTGGCATTGACCGTTGATTGTCCGGTTATCGCAAGTTCTAGATTTTTATAGCCAATATAACGAAAGACCAAGACTGCGTCTGACCCAACATCTATTGAAAAATTACCATCAAAATCAGTTTGGGTTCCGTTTGTAGTACCTTTTTCAACCACGGATGTACCTGGTAAAGGATTTCCGTTCTCGTCCGTAACCGTACCCGTAATGGTAGACTGTACAGTTTTAGCTTTTACTTCATCTGAAGTGGTAGTCATCGCATTTGCCTGAACCATTTGGGCACCTAGGCAAATGAGCATCGATAAAAACCCTGATTTAAAAAAGGAAGACCTTTTTTTGGATTTCACCGATTGGTAATCATTTGTTTGATTCATAATCCTTGTTGTTTGTTAGTTAAAATTAATCTTCTTGATTTTGACCATTTTTAGCGAACCGGTTAACTATCTAAATGTTAAAAAAATCAAAATCCGGCATAATAATAGCAATTTTATACCAATAAGTGATGGTTCATTTGCGATATTTTACGAAGAACAAAAAATTTTTTTGAAGTATTGCATTTTTCAAGTTCTTCCATAACGCCTATGTATATTGATTATTCCATATTTTAGATAACTCTAATTTCCCAAATTACCTTGTTAAAAATTTGAACATCTTAATTGTAAATTGTAATAAAATGAACCCATAAATTAGAAATCTATAACGTTATAGTAGCGACTTTTGAAAGCTACTTTAGGAACGATTTTCTAAGAATTTTATATTATAGACTGCTTGGTTTTTGAATGTTTATAGGTCATTTTTGATGCAGTTTAAGGCAACCCCGACGGTTTGGGGTTAAGGATAGCAGGGATATAGTTTAATCCCGAAATTTCGGAAAAAGGAAGAAATGTGCAAAAAGGGCCATAAAAAAAACTTGATAAATTACCAATCAATCTCTTAGTTTAACTTGAAAAGGAATGCATGTACAGCACTATTTTTTAAAGAGTTGATCACAAATTAGCAGTATCAGATTTTGGTCGTTATCTGTAGTACAAACCAAATAGCTATCCCCACCATCTTTAATTGCTAGTTGCTCCTAACCGAGGCCACCGAATCTGGAAAATTCCGTGTGTTGATATTGGCATGGGAAATGGTTAGCTTTTTAATGGATTTTTTCGAATAGTCAAGAACATGTTGAATTCGAAATATCCTTCCTGGAAATTCGATTAATCTCTATTGGGTTTAATTCCCCTAGGCTTGCCAAGCATTTTAGAGGAAAGTTTGAAAACGAATGGTTTTCATCAATCAAAAAGATATGTTCCCCTAAATGCCTCGTGTGCTTGCCCCGAGGATTATTTACTCTATAGAATTCCCCGAGGCGCTGTCTCGGGTGTAGCATCGATACAATCACCTATCTTTACCAAGAAATAAGAGTCAAGAACCAAGAATTAAGATAAAAAAAGTCTAGTTTCTTGGATCTTGTAGCGGGGTCACTGAGCTTGTCGCAGTGTGGTCAATGAGCCTGTCGAAGTGCAGCGGTTTTGTTTCTGATTCCTCGATTGCTCTGCCTCAATTAGCTCATTATACTAATCTCTTTTCATTTAGAATTTAAAGCAATCCGTTTTAGGTACCTTTGATATCTAAAAATAGCAATCTGTGAACAGGTATATATCCTACCTTATACTATCAATTATTTTTCAAAGCTGTGCTTCCCAGACCAATCCCAATTTGGTCGATGCAGAGCTAGAAACCAATGTAAAGGAGAATCTTGCCTATTATTTGTACTATCCGAAAGATTATCAAGATGACCCTGATCGAAAATTCCCGATACTTCTTTTTTTACATGGCGGGGGTGAGTCTGGTGATAGTTTGGTTTCCGTTAAAAGAATTGGTCCGCCTAAACTCATTGCGCAAGGCAAAAAATTCCCGTTTTTAGTTCTTGCCCCTCAAAATCCGTATGCAAAAAAATGGTGGAATACAAGGGCAGTAAAGCAGCTGCTTGATTCCATTGTTGATCAAAACAGGGTCGATACTAGCAGGATTTATTTAACGGGATTGAGCAGGGGAAGAGGAGCGGCATGGGAGATGGCCGTTCAGTACCCGGACACGTTCGCCGCAATGGCCGTGGTCTGTGGAATGACCCCGGTACCGTATGCTTCATGGATCAACAAAAAGATGCCCATTTGGGTGTTTCATGGGGTGGAGGATAAATCCATTCCGATTTCGGAATCTGAAACCATGGTAGCTAAACTCCTTGAAATGGGCTATGACGTTACTTTTACCAAATACCCCAAGGTAGGTCACAATGCATGGGTAAAAGCTTATGAAACAGAGGCCTTATATGATTGGTTTATGGAGCAGGAACTAAAAAAGCATTAATTTAGTAAGTATGAGCATTAATAGGAATTTAAAGTATGTGATATTTTCAATTCTTGTTTTTATAATACTGTACTTTGTTTGGTATTTTAAATGGTCTATTGAAGTTTCAGAATATCTTGAACCTGAAATAGTAGCCACACATTATAACGGCTCTAACTATGTAGGGTCACAGACTTGTTTAGAATGTCATGCGGATATCTATAATAGCCATTTAAGTACTAATCATTTTAATACTTCATCTTTTGCAGATATTAAACATATTAAAGGAAGTATTAATATTGATTCGAACGAGCTGAATTTAAGGGGTGTTCGGTTAAAAATGATTGAGGAAGACGATAACTATTTTCAATTATCAAAAGCAAAGTTTGGCGACACCAGTTTAACTAAATCACAGATAGATATAGTCATAGGTTCCGGTGTTAAGGGTCAAAGTTATCTTAGTTGGGAGGGGGACGAATTATTTCAATTACAGGCATCCTATTTTAAATCTAATGGTTCGTGGGTAAACAGTCCCAATTTTCCTGATTATTCCTTTACTCGAGAGGTTGATGATAATTGTATAAAATGTCATGTGACATTTGCCAAGAATAAAGATATTTCAGGTATTGGAAACTCTTATGATAGAACAAAAATAATATTAGGGATAGATTGCGAACGCTGCCACGGGCCTTCTGAGAAACATGTCAAATATCATCGTTCAAATCCTGAAGTGATGAGTGCAAAATTTGTTGATAATTTTAATAAATATTCAAGACAACAGCGATTAGATGCTTGTGCAGTATGTCATTCAGGATTGCAAAGTCAGCAAATTAAAGGTAACCCATTTTCATTTTTGGCAGGGGATACGTTAGCATTGTTCTCTAAAAATGTTAGTTCCTACAAAACAACGCCTAAACTTGATGTTCATGGAAACCAATATGGATTGCTCGTACAAAGTAAATGTTATGTTGAATCGAATAGTATGGACTGTATTACTTGTCACGATCCACACAAAAATCAACGAAGTGATTTTAATTATTTTAATGCTAAGTGTATTTCTTGTCATTCAAACAAATTAAAATTGATTGAAAGTAGTGTTGATCACGATAAAAACAGGAATTGTATTTCGTGTCATATGCCCAATATTCCATCAGATGCTATGAAAATTAGCTTGGACCCTAATAAAAAGCAAACTCCTGTAAATGTAAGAACACACCTTATAGGAATTTACTAATGAATAGTTCAACTATTTTAAAACGCTAATATGGATGGGTTATCTCAAGTGATATGACAACTGAGGCAAATTTGAAAAATGTAATCCTTGTGTATTATGTTTAGACGATTTATCCCAATCACTAAATTATTAAATGTGACACCTGCCTAATTACCACCCTTTAATTTATACGGGGTTTCTATCTCAACTTTAGGAATACACTTTTGGAAGTATAGGTTAAAAGAATATAATCAACAATTGTTTTTCGTTTTGAGTTAATTATAACAAAAGACTATACCCTGGGTGATACTATGACGATTATTAATGAATTAAGCATAGGTAGGACTTATTTGTTTATGATCATCTCCAATTGTTTATAAAAAAATGCGACGATAAGGAACTTCCTTATCGTCGCATTACAGTATTAATGAACTTCAAATATTAGTAAGCCGGATCTTGCGTAATGGTCGGTTGACCTTCAACTGCCGATCTATCGATTGCCTCAATTGGAATTGGGAAGAATTCATTTTTCCCTTCTACAAAAGATTTCCCTTGTAAATAGATCCTTAATTGAGATTCACTAGCAATATAGGCGTTAAGTGTTTCTGCGGCAATTCCCCAGCGTTGTAAATCAAAGAAACGGTGGCCTTCTAAAGCAAACTCTAAGCGCGTCTCAAAACGTACTGCTTTTCTTGCTGTTGCTGGATCTGTCCAGGCTGTATCATACGTAGAAATATCATAATTTGCAGCAGGTTCACCTTCTACAATTGAGAAATCATTTCGGTCCGTACCTTGGGTAGCAAGAGGAACAAATCCATCAGGATTAGCTGCCCTTGTTCTTATAATGTTAACCAATTCCCTTGCTCTTTCTAAGTTGCCTAATTCAACTTCAGCTTCGGCTAACCACAAATAGATCATGTCTAATCTCATGATTCTATAATTGTTAGCGGAAAGGTTACCCCAACCACCTTGACCAAATGCTTCTGGCTCAGCTACGTGCTTCATTGAGAAGTAGGGACCCGCGTAAGATAGGTCACGAACGAAATCGGTTTGGTAGATTTTAAAACCTTTATACAGAATACCAGGACGACCTACTGAATGGTCCAATCGTGGATCTAACGTGCCCTCGTAAGTCGACAGCGTAGTTGTGGGGTCGACAGTAAATGGAACATTCGAATCATTAAAGTCATCTAATAATGGCAAACCATTTTCAGTTTTGTAGGCGTTTACCAAGTTCTGAGAAGCTTGATAAAATCCACAGCAACCCCAAGGGTCAGTATATGGGTGTGCCAAACCAATACCTCTATTGGCAGCATCACCAGATGCACTACTTATTGCATATTGGACTTCAAAAATGGACTCAGCGTTATTACGTGTAGCTACTAAGAAGTTATCCTGAAATTTGTCCATCAATTGAAACGGGCCATTATTGATTATATCATCGAAAAGCACCTTGGCTTCGGCCATTTTTGTGGTATTTGCGATACCATTGGTATCAAAGCCTTGATAAATTTTAGCTTTACCTAAAAATGCTTTAGCGGCCCATTGTGTTGGTCTTCCTACATCGCCTTGTGTAGTAGGTAATACTGCAATGGCAGCCTCAAAATCAGCTTCAATCAATGGCCAAATTTCCCTATCATTAGGTACTTTGGTACTGTTCAAGTCGTTAAGAAGAAAAACCTCATCACTGATATATGTCGGCATTCTCCACATTTTTCGAGCTTCCATATGAAAAAGACCTCTAAGGAATCTTGCCTCGGCAGTAATTTGTGCTCTTCTTTCATCACTAATATCCTCAACCCCCTCTAGGGTAGTCAAAACGATGTTGGTTGCCGCAACACCTTTGTAGAGGCCTCTCCATTTATCCCTAATATGAATGTTGAAAGATTGAAAATCGTAAGCTTCAATAAAGGATTGTTCTGGTTGGTCACCGGCATCGGTACCTTTTAGGGCATCGTCAGAAGCAATATTAAATACCCAGCTATGAATATCATTGTGCCAAGTCTGGCCTTGAAGACCACCACCTGGCACCATTGTATAGGCCCCAATAAGAAGACCTTCAACCCCATCAGCGGTTTCTACATCGCCTTCGCTAAAACTACCTTGAGGTTCACGTGTTAAAAATTCATCACTACAACCTGTTATAAACACCAGTACGGTGAGACAGGCAGTGACAATTAAATTTCTCTTTTTCATGGTATATAAAATTTTCATTAAAATTAATTTAAAGTTATGTTAAGACCTAATAAAAAGGTTTTAGAGACTGGTAAAAATCCACCATCATATCCAAGGTTTGTATTGTTCCCGGTTTGAACTTCTGGATTTAGACCTGAGTATTTTGTAAATGTAGCCAAGTTCTGTCCTTGAACATATATGGATGCTCTAGAAATCCCTCCAATATCGGAAAGTAACTCCTGAGGGAAACTATATGTTAATTGCACATTTTTAATTCTGAAGAAACTACCATCTTCTATAAAATAAGAGGAAGGTCTACTACTAATCTGGTCGTTTGCATCCATAATGGGTACGGTTGCGTTTGGATTAGCCGCTACCCATGTACTTGGATCAGCTTGAGGATTGGTTGGTTGCCATGCTCCATATAAGGCACGTCTAGATCTATTACCTTGAAAGGTATTGAAATCAGCAAAATAACGAACATAGTTATAGATATCGTTCCCTTGCGACCCGTTACCAAAGATGTTAAGTGATAAATCTTTGTAGGAAAAATCTAGATTGATACCATAGGTGAAATCTGGATGAGGATTCCCTATAACGGTACGGTCATCGTCATTGATGACGCCATCGCCATTAATATCTGAAACTTTCAACTTACCTGGAGCATTATATTCACCATACGTTGGCCAAGCATCTGCCTCTGCTTGTGAATTAAAAATACCCTCTGTTCTAAATCCATAAAATGAAGATAATGGAGAACCAGCTTGTGTAACCGTTAAGGCGGGTACCCTTCTTGAACTACCAAAAAATCGAGTGTCTGCACTTTCGCTCAACTGGTCAACGTTATTTGTATAACGTGATAAGTTCCCATTAACACTATATCCAAAATCACCTTTCTTATCGCTAAAACCTAAAGCAAGGTCAAAACCTTGATTGGTTACACCACCCACATTAAATCTTGGTTCATCAGCTTGACCAGCTGTATACGTAACAGGAACTTGGAATAACATATCTGTAGTAACACGGTTCCATACGTCTAGGTTGATATTAATTTTGTTGTCTAGCATAACTAAATCCAAACCAAAGTTATTCGATGTGGTTGTCTCCCATTTTGCATTAGGGTTACCAAAAGCTCTGGTAGAGAAACCAATTGTTGGAGACCCAGTGTTACCATCTATAGGATAACCACCAGTACCAATATCGGAACGGAAGGTGGTAAACGCATTATAATCACCAATTTGTTGATTACCAGTTTGTCCCCATCCGTATCTTAATTTTAAATCATTTATCCAGGCAACGTCTTTTAAGAAATTCTCATCAGACATCCTCCAACCCACACTAAATGCAGGAAATAAAGCACTACGGGCTGCCGATTGAAATCTTGAAGAGGAATCGTTACGAAGAGTAACCCCGGCAAGGTATTTTCCAGCATAGGCATAATCGATTTTACCAAATTGTGACCAAAGCGAATAATCTTGATTTACAAAACCATAATTAGATGCAGTTGTTGCGTTACCAAGGTTCAGGTAACTTAGAATATTGGTGGTCTCGAAAGCAAAGCGCTGACGACCTGCACCAAAACGTTCTTCAAATTGTTGAATAGATTCAACTCCTATATAGGCAGAAACATTATGTACTTCATTAAATGTCTTACTATAATTTAAGGTATTGGTCCATGTCCATTGATATTCATATTCTTCTCTAGCATTTGAACTATTGATAAAGTTTCCTTCCACGTATTCTGGTTGAGGACGCCCTAAATCTCTTTCTCGTAATGCACGAACATCGACACCAAAGCTTGTTCTAACACTTAAATTATTGGTTAGATCATAATCTGCATACACATTACCTAAAAGCCTTAAGCGAAAAGTTCTATCATCTTGATTTCTTGATAGTTGAGCAAACGGATTGAAGTTGTTGCCTAAGTTTGCACCTCTACTACCGGCAAAATTGCCAGCTATGTCGTAAATAGGTAATAAAGGATGGTGTTTGTACCCTGCCGATACAGCATTTTGCTCTTGGTCATTATTAAATTCTCCTTTTTGATTATCGAAGGATGCGGTAAAATTTTCGCCAATGGTAAGCTTGTCGTTTAATCCTTTAAACTCTGTATTGGCACGTAAGGATATTCTATCATAACTAGTAAATTTGGTTATATAGTCAGCAGAAAAATATCCTAAAGAAAAAGCATATCTTGCTTTATCTGTGGCACCCGATGCTGCAATGTTATGACTTTGAATGGGTGCGGATTGTGTAACCGCTTGCCACCAGTCCGTATCAGCCGACCTGGTAATGGCATAAATATTACCTTCCTCCAAAGCATAAAGGCTTGGGTCTGTACCCGCATCACCTTGATTTGCTCCACTAGGGAAAACGAAATCTGGAATTGAAA
>JBBSKR010000060.1:0-17884 GCA_038256135.1 Flavobacteriales bacterium
CTGGACAATCTGATTTTACGGCACAGTGGGTAAAAAAATTGATAGAAGAGAATCCAGACATAAATTCCACAAAAAAAATTCATGTGGTACAACATAGCGATTGGAACGAATCCGTTACCGAATCAGATTATCTAGACTATGTTCAAAATCATACGAACTACCACAAAATACCAGATGGTAACGTGGTAGGGAATGGAACTCCTGGCTTCAGGTCCGTTCAGCCCGTTAATTGGAGGGATCAAATAAGGGATGATGAACTTATCGCCATATGGGAAGCGGCCATTCGTTTGGGGAATGCGCACAACGGAAAAGAAGGTAGGTATCTCAACGAGGCGATAGCCAATAGCGGCTTGGATTTTTCGGATTTATCTGAAGTGTGCTATATCTTAAACCATAAAGATATCAAAGATGCGAATGCATTTTTTTCCACTTTCGCTGCTAACTAACCCATACCCAGCTTAAGGTTCAATCAAACTGGGATACCTTTTTTAAGTTTTAAAAATGCTTGCTGTAGTTTACGTGTCACCGGTCCAACTGTATCGCCGAAATAATAAAAATGGTCATCAATTTTTTGAATGGAAGCTATTTGGGTATTGGTACCTGTTAGAAATGCTTCGTCCATTTTAGGAATAAGGTTGGCAGACACTGGCTTTTCTTCAAGTTTTATATTCAAGTCGCTACAAAGTTCAATGACCACTTGTCTGCTAATCCCATCTAAAATAAATTCATTGGCAGGATGGGTATAAACCACTTTATCTTTTATAAAAAAGACATTGCAATGTGAGGCTTCGGTGACGATGCCATTTCGGATTAAAACCGTTTCAAAACAATCATGTTTCATGGCTTCCTCATTAAGCATTACGTTACCTAATAGCGAAGTCATTTTAATATCGCAGCGTGACCACCTGAAATCTTCTCGAGTAATTACCTTGGCATGAATCGTATTAATGTCCGGCAAAACTTTGGGAACCGCATACATCATGACCGTGGGACGAATTTCCTTAGGAAAGGCATGCTGCCGAGGAGCAACGCCCCGGGTGATTTGAATATAGAGCAAACAATCCGTATTAGTCAATTCCGCAGCCCGTAACAGTTGAGTGATGGCAGGTTTTATTTCACCCGTGTCGTACTTAATATTGATTTTACCAAGACCTTCCTGTAGCCGATTTAGGTGGGCTTCTTCATAAAAGAATTTCCCATCGATCTGCACCATTACTTCATAAATACCATCCCCAAAAATAAAACCGCGATCGAATACGGAGATTTTAGCATCTTCCGCTGTTACGATTTTTCCGTTCAAATATATTTTCTTCGGATACTTCATGATTAAAGATAACGTTGAAGGTGTTTTTTGAAATAGGAAGCACTATCGGTTATACTTTGCATGGAATTTTCAGCAAAATTACCTCCCTGCTCTATATAATAGTACTGCAAGGCATCTTTGTCAATGGAAGAAAGCATACTCCCATAGTCTATGGAGCCATTCCCCATCTCCGAATAATCCCTTGTGATTTTATCCATATCCTTTATGTGCCACATTACATATCGTCCAGGATTTTCGGAAATCAACTCTTCTGGACTTTTAGAAGCGGAATGTTTTACCCAATACATATCCATTTGTAATTTCACTAGATTGGGATTGGTGTCCGCTAAAATAATATCATATCCTGTTTGACCATCATGGTCCTGAAACTCAAAATCATGGTTATGGTAGGCAAAACCTAATCCAGCCTTATTCACTTGCTCCCCAATCCTATTCAGTTTTTCGGCCAACAACTTAAAATGTTCAATATCCCGATACTCCGGGGCCAACCAAGGCCAAGTAATATAACTACTTCCTAGGGTATGCGAACCTACTATACATTGGTCCACATAACGTTGAAGCGAGTCCATAGGTTGTTCAAATAAACTTGAGAAATCATAATGCCCACTTGAGATCGTAAAATCCAAATCTTCCAAAATTAGTTTAAACTCTCTGGACTTTATACCATAATACGTGTCATTTTCACCATCATATCCATAGATTTCCCCATCTTCATATCCTAATTCCCGTGCATATTTGATACTATTGATCGGGTCTTTGGCCATAGCATCTCGAATGGTGAATAATTGCAGCCCCATTTTAAATTTTGATTTCAAAGGGAACAATGTTAAGGGCATCATGGCACTTGCTGTCAATACACCCGTTTGCTTCAAAAATGTCCTACGCGTATTCGTATTTTCCATAAGTAGCTGAAATCAAAATTGAATTTTTTCGTACTATCAAATATAAGATTTGAAACCGACGTAACGGACTAGGCAAAAAAAAAGCAGCTCAAATGAACTGCTTTTAAAATAATAAATTCTGTTCTATTCAATACTTGCTACACCTGTATCGCTATAGGAGACCCTATAAATCGCATCGCCGTAATCATCTGAAATCAACATGGAGCCATCCTTTAACCAAAGAATGTCTACCGGTCTACCGGATGCTTCCTGTGTTTCTTTATTCAACCAACCGTCAATGAAGGGTTCGCTGCTAACTACTTCACCGTCCTTTATGTCTACCATCATAATTCGATATCCTACTTTTTTACTCCTGTTCCAAGAACCATGTTCCGCCATAAAGGCTTTTCCTTGATAACTCGAGGGAAACATGGATGCGGTATAAAATTTAATTCCCAAAGGAGCTACGTGGGCACCTAGTGCCAAAGCGGGAGCAACAAAGTCTGAACAGGGACGCTCATCGCCAAATTCCGGATCCTTTACAACACCACCATGGCAGTATGGATATCCGAAATGTTGCCCAGCTTCGGTGATATGATTTAATTCGCAAGGTGGTATATCGTCACCTAACATATCACGTCCGTTATCGGTAAACCACATATCGCCGGTTTCTGGATGCCAAGTAAAACCTACCGAGTTACGAACGCCTTTTGCATAAATTTCACGATTGCTGCCATCGGGATCCATTCGGGTAATGGTCGAAAAACGCTCATCCTCATCCGTACGGTTGCAAATATTACAAGGTGCACCTACAGGCACATATAACTTATCATCGGGGCCAAATGCAATGTATTTCCATCCATGATGGAATTCAGTTGGATAGTCGTCGTAAATCAATTCTTTTTTTGGTGTTCCCTCCAATTGATTCTCTATATTCGGATATTTCCATAGGCTTCCTACCTGCGCTACATACAAATCACCATTTCGCATCGCCACGCCGTTTGGAACCTCCATGGTATCCAAAACCATTACCTTGTCAGCCTTATAATCGCCATCCGTATCCTGAATGGCATAAAGCGTGTTTTCATTTCTTGTTCCTACAAATAACGTTCCCTCATCGCCCATGGCCATGGAACGGGCGCCATCAACTCCCCTTGCGTAAACCTCAATATTGAAACCTTCGGGTAAGTTCAATTCCAATAGGGCAAGATCTGTACTGTCCATAGGCACTTCTTTCTCGGTTGCCTCAGCTGCCTTATTTTTCTGATCGTCTTTACAGGATAAATTGGAAATGGCCAAAGTAAATACCAAGGACAATTTTAAAAGTGGAAGTTTCATATATAATTCAAAGTTAGTTTGTCACGAAGATACACAAGAATGACCAGTTTCAAAATTTGTTAATCCATTAGATTTGAAGCTTCCGGCCTTTTATTAATTTATATCTGGATATACTAAAAAAGACCCTTTTTTAGGGCCTTAATTTTTTAACTGAAATCTTCGATTATAATTTTATCCTTTGGTACTTTTAAGTTTTTAAGGCTTGCATAAGGCTATCCATCATTGGTGGTGGACCACAGAGATAAAAATATTGGTCTAATTTTGCAACTTGATCAGTAATAAAAAGTTTATCAATGACCCCATGGGTATATTTATCGCTTCGTTCTTCCGATAGGATATTGATAAAATGCTTTCCTAGCCAATTTTCAAATTTATATTCAAGAATAATCCCTTTCGCGTTGATTCCCAAATACTAATGTATTCCCCTCTAATTTTCCTTTATTGGCCAAATCCTTCAGGATAGCGATGAACGGGGTCACCCCTGACCCACCAGGTATAAAAACGCCTGGACCTTTATAGGCGATAACACCCCAAGAATCACCGATTAATAAAGAATCGCCCTTTTCCAAAGTCTGTAATTGGTCTGTTACCCCATCATGCTTTGGATATACTTTTTATGGTGAACTCCAAAAATCCATCTTCGGGCAAGCTGGTGAATGAAAACGGCCTTTTTTCATCCTTCCATTTTGGCTGATCTATTGAAATTTCCGTTTGCCTGACCTGGTGTAAATGAAAAATCCGAAGGTCTTTCCGTTTTAATATGTAAAACGTTATGATTGATACATCCTATTTATTGTATCTGTACTTTATGTGCCATATTAATTTCTAAGTTCTTTTTATTTTTTATAGGTAGCTGGAAAAATTTAATTACGCTATTTCATCCATGGCTTTTCCTATTAGTGTTTCACCTTGAATAATCTCAAAGGTTTTATTTTTTGCTGCATCATCGTGTAGCGATCGCACCAAAGTTTGGGCAACATCATCCCTGGTTATAGAACCCTGTTCTCCCATTTTGGAAGCTAACTTTATTTTTCCGGTTCCCTTGTCATCGGTCAAACTTCCTGGCCTAACAATAGCATAGGTCAAATCACTGGATTTTAAATACTCATCCGCATTATGCTTTGCTTGCAAATATTCCTTTAGATCATCTACGGATTCAGGATTATCGGCTCCCATAGAACTTAACATCACAAATTTTTTGATATTGGCTTTTTTTGATACGTCCATCAAATTCTTGGCACCTTCCTGGTCTACGGCAACTACATTTTTTCCACCTGAACCTGCTGCAAATATTACTTTATCAATATTGTTTACCGTTTGGTTCAAATCCTTTTCTAAATCGCCCAATACCGCACTAATGCCCTCATTTTTGAATTGTTCCAATTGTTCTTCTGTGCGTACCATTGCCACGGGCTTGAAATATTGTGAAGCCTCTAAAAGGGTAACAACTTTTCTACCTGTAGTACCATTGGCACCTGCTACTAATATGTTTTCCATAATCTTGTTTCTTTTCAATCAAATTAGTCATAAACTAGGTGGCTATTTAATGCTTACCCTATATTTATTGACGCTAAAGCATATCCATTTTTTTTAAATATGTTTTGTTCAAGATTAGCAGGTTTCGATACAGCAACACAAACTATGGAATAGGGCAAGAAAGGTGACCTATAAAAAGTAACTTGATTGTATTATAAACAAAATACATTTGAACTATGGAAAGCGATAAAAATAAAGAGAAATACAATTCAGATATTACAAAAGACGATTTGCAGGCCTTAGGTAAAAAAACTAAAAATATTCGAACCGACCAAGGCGATGACAGGATGCTTCAAAATCGGGAAAAGGATGTAGATTTTTCAGGGGGAAACTTGGATGTGCCTGGTAGAAATTTGCCTAAAAATAAAACCAAAAAAAAGTTGAAGGATGAAGAAAATCAACTTTATAGTCAGGGTGGTTCAGGTAATGAAGACCTAGAACGAAACACGGAACATATTAAATAACAAAGAAAAGCTTTGAGATTTCAAGA
Organism: Flavobacteriales bacterium; assembly: GCA_038256135.1. GTDB lineage: Bacteria > Bacteroidota > Bacteroidia > Flavobacteriales > Flavobacteriaceae > Maribacter. The sequence continues at coordinate 5,570 of JBBSKR010000060.1, forward strand.
CGTTTTGATGTTGAACATGAATTAAAAAAGCAGCCTGACAGGCTGCTTTTTTTGTATTAATAGAATCAATTTTTTATTTAGAAAGACTGGCATTCAATTCTATTTCAGTATCCAACAATTTGGAAACTGGACAAACTTCTTTAGCCTTTTTCGCTATTTTTTGAAATTGCTCGGCATCTATTTTTGGTACATCCCCTTTTAAGTCTAAGGTAACCTTGATTATTTCACCATCTTTAAAGGCCACTTTGGCATCGACATCCAAAGAAGTTGGTGTAAAACCCTCTTCGCCCAGCAAAAAACTTAATTGCATGGCAAAACATCCGGCATGTGCCGCACCGATCAACTCTTCTGGATTGGTTCCTTTCCCGTCTTCAAACCTTGTTTTAAAGGAATATTGAGCGTCCTGTAGTACTTTACTACCTGTAGTTATGGTTCCTTTACCCTCTTTACCACTACCTTTCCATTGTGCTTTTGCGTTTCTTGTAAAATTCATGTTTTTATTTTTAAAATTAATATTCAAAAATGTCCTTACTGAATTTGAAAGTCCCTTAACTAAAAGGGGCATTTCAATCTTAGACCATTTGTTCTTGTTCTTTATACTTTAGGTAATCTATATAACCTTCTTTGCCAGGGGTATAAAATGTATCTTCATTCCATTCCGCCAATTCAAATCCGTTCTCAAAACGTTCCACTAAATCCGGATTCGAAACATATAATTTTGCAAAGGATACCAAATCAGCGTTACCAGATTCGATTATTTTATTTCCTGATTCTAAATCAAAACCATTATTGATCATTAGAGTACCATTATATAAAGGTCTAAAATGTTCAGCTATATTTTCTACAGCATAGGGAATATCGGATACATCTGTAAACGGCTCGGATAAATGGATATAAGCCAAATCATAATCATTCAACTTTTTAATGATATATTCAAAAGTTGGAATGGTTTCCTCATCCATCTCCGTTCCAAAACTTCCATGCAAGGAAGGATTGAAGCGCGCTCCAATTTTTTGTTGCGGAATCACCTCTTTAATTGCATCCAACACTTCGAAAAAGAATCTTGCCCTATTTTCCTTACTTCCACCGTATTCGTCGGTCCTTTCATTCGAAGTGGCGTTGAAAAACTGATGGAACAAATAACCGTTGGACGAATGAATTTCAACTCCGTCAAAACCTGCTTCCACAGCATTTATAGCTGCATTTTTGAAATCTGAGATGGTCGTTTTTATTTCCTCCTTGCTCATGGCTTTTGGTGTCACAGTTTCCTTGAACCCGTCTGGCGTATATGATTTTTCATCGGGATTTATGGCGGATGGTGCCAACGGCAAATCACCATTGTGAAAATCGGGATGGGAAATACGCCCTACGTGCCATAATTGTATAAATATTTTACCGCCCTTGTCATGTACTTCCTTAGTTACTATTTTCCACCCTTCAACTTGGGCCTTTGAATGGATACCGGCCGTATTCACATAACCTACCGCTTGTTTAGATACTTGAGAGCCTTCGGTAATGATCAATCCTGCAGATGCCCTTTGCCCATAATAGACCTTATGTAATTCGGCTGTAGGTTCATTGCCATCGTTAACGGCCCTACTTCGTGTCATCGGAGCCATAATAACTCTGTTCTTTAAATCTAAGTTTTTATGTAATGGGGTTAATAGTGCTTTCTTGCTCATTAATTTTTTCTTTTAAAATTGTTCTGTCTTTCCTTACAAAATTTAAACAATTTCGTAGAAACTATTGACTCGTCTGATTAAAATTTTAGACGAAACAAAAATTAGTAATAACCCTCATACCATACTACCCTAAGTTTCGATCTGTTTTATTCCGTCTTTTGGGATTGTATCGGAATTCACAGCTACCAAAACCCTATAACATTTATCTCCTAAACTGTCATAACTAGGACGAAGACAGGTAATAGGATATTCCTAAAATAAAGATAGGACACCAATACTATATTGGACCCTACACCCAAATTTTAAACGTCTTTTGGATACGATTCTAAACTATTTAATGAATGCAAATATGTTTATTCACCCGCTACTGATTCATGAAATTTTTTGAATGAATTGAAGACACTGCTAATCGAATTTGTTTTTCAAATAAACCGCTTCCTTAAACTTAGTTTAAAAACAAGCCAAATAAGTGGTTGTTGAAACGATGATAATTAAAATTATTTTTCTTTTAAATGCTATTTAATACCTAAGTTGTAGCACCTAACAAATCCCCTAGTCCATTGAAATATTATTTTGCGTTTTTTGCAATTATTTTTCTGTTTTCGCTACATGCCCAAAAGAAAAATAGTCAGTATCGTTTACACATTAAAAAAGCTTCAGGACCTATAGTAATAGACGGAATTGGAACTGATATCGCTTGGCAAGATGCCGAAGAAGCCAATGATTTTTTTATGGTCTTACCCATGGATGACAGGAAGGCCACTGAGCCTACCACCATCAAAATGACCTATGACGATAAGAATATATACCTTTTGGCCACTTTTTATAACGCCACCAAAGCAAACTATTTTGTAGAATCGTTACGTCGGGATTTTTCCTTTGGAAAAAATGACAACTTTCTTCTTTTTTTAGACCCCTTTAATAACCAGACCACCGGTTTCTCTTTTGGATCTAATGCCTATGGGGCGCAATGGGACGGTACTATGTACGATGGCTCTAGAATAGATTTGAATTGGGACAGTAAGTGGATTTCTGAAGTAACCCGTGATGAGGAAAAATGGGTCTTTGAAATGGCATTACCTTTTAAATCCATTCGCTATGAAGAGGGAGTTCAGGAATGGGGAATCAATTTTAGTCGATTGGATTTAAAATCAAGTGAAAAATCGAGCTGGACCCCTATTCCTCGTCAATTCCCGACAGCATCCTTGGCCTATTCGGGCACTTTGGTTTGGGATACCCCTCCACCACCTCCGGGTACAAACTTTTCCATTATTCCATACGTGTTGGGCAATGTAAAACAAAATCTAGAAGTAGAAGGCGATGTATCGACCGACGGCAAAATTGGAGGTGATATTAAATTCAGCCTTACCTCTTCCCTCAATCTTGATTTGACTGTGAATCCCGATTTTTCACAAGTAGAAGTGGATCGGCAAGTCACCAATTTAGACCGCTTCGAATTATTCTTTCCAGAACGAAGGCAGTTTTTTCTGGAAAACGCTGATCTCTTTGCCAATTTTGGCTATTCCTCGATACGGCCATTTTTTTCGAGACGAATAGGTCTTAATGTACCTATACAAGCCGGGGCGCGTGTAAGTGGGAATCTCAATGACAAATGGCGTCTAGGCGTGATGGATATGCAAACCGCAAGTATCGAGGAATCAGGACAACCAAGCCAAAACTTTGCCGTGATGTCTTTACAACGAAAGCTATTCGGTCGTAGTAGTATTGGAATGTTATTCGTGAACAAACAATCCATAAACTATCCGCAGGAGAACGATTCTATAATAGACATTTACTCCAAATACAATCGAAATTTAGGGGTGGAATATAATTTAGCTTCGGTCAATAATGCTTGGAACGGGAAAGTTTTTCTTTTAAAATCTTTTGCGCCTATCGATGACGACAGCGGTTTTACCCAAGGGGCACATTTGGAGTATACCAGCCGCAAATGGAATTGGCGCTTACAAGAGGAATGGGTGAGTAAGGACTATTCAGCGGAAGTTGGTTTTGTAAGGCGTAGAGGCTATAGGAACTTAACTGGAAAAGTCGGCCATTTGTTCTTTCCGAAAGGCGGACCCATTCTAAGCCATGGTCCAGAAGTCAATGGACTTTATTATTTTAACGAACAGTTTAAGGAGACAGATCATACTGCCTACATGACCTACAAGTTCGATTTTAGAAAACGTAGCAGTTTGCTGTTCTTTTTGTCGGACGATTACGTAGAACTGCTCGCACCCTTTGATCCTAGCGGACTTAAAATTGCTGATTTGGCAGCTGGTACTAAACACAATTGGAATGCCTTTGGTTGGGAATATCAATCCAAACCACAAAGTCTACTTACCTATTCTTTTGGTGGACGTTTAGGAGGTTATTATGAAGATGGAAACAGAACGAGTCTTACAGGGGAGCTTGGGTATCGGTTTCAACCCTATGTGAGCTTGAAAGCCAATTTGAACTATAATCATATAGCCTTGCCTGAACCTTGGAATACCAATGAATTTTGGTTGATCGGCTCTGAAATAGACATTACGTTTACGAATAAACTCTTTTTCGCCAACCTGTTCCAATATAATGAACAAAGCAATAATTTTAATATCAACTCCCGGTTTCAATGGCGGTACAGTCCCGCTTCCGATTTGTTCATTGTCTACACCAATAATTATTTTGTTGACCCCTTCGAGGGCCGTAATTGGGGATTGACCTTAAAATTTACCTATTGGTTGAACAATTAAGAGTTTAGGTTTTATCAATAACCTCCAAAACTCCCTTAGCTGCCATTTCTCCGGAGACCATGGCGGCATTTAAGGAGCCGTTCAGCAAATAGTCCCCGGCCAAAAAAGTACGTTCCGTGAGTCGGGTTTCAGTAGGCATCAAAGAATACCTTAAGTCTTCCAATTTTGGTAATGCCTTTTTTATGGGATAGTGTTGTAAATAGCGCTGTGTGGTAATTCCACAAAACCTGTTTAAATCCTCCTTTACCTTTTGAATGAGTTCATATTCAGTGTAATGATGTTCCTTTACCACTGTAACGGAAAGCAGTTCCTCATTTCCTTTTTGTTCGGTATCCAATGAAGTATGGTAAAAAATATTATTGATCAATGCCTCTTTATCGCAAATCAAACCGATCAAGGGCTTGGTGATTTTTTTTGATTGGGTCGTGAAATATAGAGTGTCAGATGAATGCCAATCCAAATGTTGTTTTCGTAGGTTGGGTACTAATGGGGAAGCATCGGTGGCGATAATGGTATAATCGGGTTGCATCTTACGCCCATCAGAAAATAGTATTCCCGTATCGGTACAACGTTCAACTTGCCTATTGAATTCAATTTTAGTCCGTTGCAATTTGTTCATCAACTGCGTTGGAATGGCCCCAATTCCTGACTTGGGCAAAATGGCATATCCTGAACCGAACATTTTGTACACAAATTCGAACATTCGTGACGAGGTGTTCAATTGGGGCTCCAAAAAAATTCCTGAAAAGAAAGGTTTAAAAAATTGTTCGATAATTTCGGCTGAGAACCCTTGGGATTTTAAATAGTCATACGTAGTAGTTTCAGTTTCCTGGAAAATAGATTCCAATGATTTTTTCTTTAGGACCATATTTAATTTCAGGATGTTCCATTTATCGGAAATAGTACCGATGCTAGCGGTAAGGGTTGGAAATAATAAGCTTATATCGCGTAAAGGGTCTCCAAGGATTTCACACTTTCCTCTTTTGAATATTTGGGCGCCGGGAAGAAATTTTTGAAGTTCCAAAGCGGGATAATCCAAGTATTTCTGTGCCATCGGATAGGCATCCAAAAGCACTTGAAATCCATGGTCTAACTGATACCCGTCAACAATATCTGTTTTGACACGACCTCCTGCCCTATCCGTTCGTTCATAGATAACGGGCGAATACCCCTCCTTTTCAAGTGTGATGGCAGCTATGAGCCCACTGATTCCTGCACCGATGATAGCAATCCGGGTCGATTTCTTTTCCATTTGGTAAAATTAACCAATAGAAATCATAAGGAAAAATTACTACCCAAAACCTCTATCATTTCCCAACAAATCCAGGTCCCTTCACAAATCGACCAGGCGTAGCTCCTGTATGTTGCCCATTTTCAAGAACGGCTTTACCATTTACGAAAACATGAATGACCCCTTCCGCATATTGATGCGGATCTGTAAAAGTAGCTTTATCGGTTACTTTTTTTGGGTCGAACACTACAATGTCTGCAAAGTTCCCGGCCAAGAGTGTACCGCGCTTTTGAAGTTTTAGATTTTTAGCGGGTAAGGCGGACAATTTTCGAATACCTTCCGCCAAGGAAATTACCCCTTCATCACGGGCAAATTTTCCTAAAACCCGAATAAAGGAGCCATAGGCCCTAGGATGAGTACTTTGTTTTACGAAAACCCCTTCATTGGTATACGAGCCGGCGTCGGAACAAAAACTAATCCACGGCACGGCCATTTTCTTCTTTATATTTTCTTCGGACATGGAAAAATAGACCACTTGAATATGGCTTCCATCCTCAATAATCAAATCTACCAAGGTTTCCGCTACGGTTTTCCCAACTTCTTCGGCCACTTCCGGTAAATACTTGCCCATATATTTACGTAAAGCTTCATTTTTAAAACCAACGAAAAGTATGGTTTCCGGTGCATTTCGAAATTCTAATTCCGCAATGGCGCGTTTTCTATTTTCAGGATTTTTCAATCGCTCCAACATGGCATCTATACCACCCTCACGCACCCAATCCGGTAATTGAACGTGTAACCCGGTTGAACTGGCATTATAAGTATAGATATCGGCAGTAATAGGAAGTCCGGCAGTACGGGCGGAATCTATTTTTGCCAATGCCAAATCCAGTTTATACCAGTTTGGTTTCGAAGAAGCCTTTAAATGATAGACTTCAGCAGCGATATCCGCCTCCTTGCTAATTTGGATCAACTCGTCCAGACTTTCGAGCAATTGATCGCCTTCGTTCCGAATATGGGAGATATACATACCGTTATATTCGCCAGCTACTTTAGCAAGCGCAATCAATTCTTCCGTGTTTGCATAGCTGCTCGGTGCATATAGCAGGGAACTGGATATGCCAACCGCTCCCTGCTCCATGGCCTCCCGTGTTAATTCCTTCATTTGTTGCAGTTCTTCAGGAGATGCCGGCCTATTTGCAAAACCGATAATGTTTCTCCTTAGGGTGCCATTGCCAACGAATGAGGCCACATTGGTAGATACTCCCTTCTCTTCCAAATGACTTAAATATTCCCCTAACGTAGTCCATGGGATATCAAATGTAATATCCACTTGTTCGGCTTTCATATCGGTTTTCATCGTAGGGGTTAAGGGACCCATGGAACTACCTTCCCCCATGACCTCCAAGGTAACCCCTTGTCTGATATCGCTTTGAGACCTACCATCCTCAAGAAGGGAAACATTGGCCCAACTCAACATATTGATAAAGCCGGGAGCAGTAGCCAATCCATCGAGGGGAATGATTTTTTTTCCTTGTAAACTATTTGGTTTTCCGATAATGGCAATGGTATCCGCAGTGATTCCTATATCTCCTACATAGGGTTCCTCACCGCTACCATCATAAATGGTGGTATTTTGCAGTACAGTATCATAGTTGGTTTGAGTTTGGCAACTTAGAATTGAAAGGAACAGGAAGAAAAAAACATATTTCATAGTCATTTAGTTTAGAAGGTCATATAGGTTTAAATATAATACTATTCAAACCAATTTAAACCTGGGTTCTAAACTTAGTAGAAATAACTATGGAAAGACTAAGGTGTCAAAACCTAATCCTCTGGGGGGTGGCCGTGTATATCTTCAAAAACGGTGTCGAAGTTTTCCCTTAAATAAGCATTCAGTTTCTTTTGATAATCATCCTTCAGCCAACTCAAGAAGTTGTAGGTACTTTTGCTGATGCATTTACCGTACACATGTATTCGGTTATCTACGTCTTCCTTCAATAATTTGGCCAATGCCAAGGCATCATAGACATCTTCGCTGTTTTCAATACAGATATAAGCGTGCTGGGCAATAGATCGTTCCAATACCACTTTGGACGATTCCCCGGCAAAGGTTGCCGTTTCATACGTATCCTTAATATCAAAATAAGTTTCTTCGGAATTTTTGAATTCCTCTTTAACCTCGTCCGATAGATCCAGTATAAAATCACCTTCAATATCCTCATCATCGCGAATACGGTCCATGTAATAATTGGGTGACTTGAAGATTGCACCCCAGTCGAGATCTGCGCCCCATGGTCCGAATCGGTAAATATTGTTACCTAAATCGATAACCGTGAATTTCGATTTATTGTTCAATACCCTTGATCCCCTACCGATCATTTGATAGAAAAGGGTTAACGATTTAGTGGCCCTATTCAGAATAATGGAATCTATTGTAGGTTCGTCAAAACCCGTAGTCAAAATACTGACCGATGACAGGATGGCATCCGGTGTTCCCCTAAACCATTTCAATATTTGTTTACGCTGTTTCTTGGTAGCGGTATTGTCCAAGTGCATTACGGGCAAGCCTGCAGCTTGAAAGGTATGGTATACCTGTATGGAGGTTTCAATACCATTGTTGAAAATCAATGTTTTTTTACCTTTGGAATGCTTTAGGTAAGCTTCCAAAAGTTTGTTGAGCATAGCCGGACTCGTATACAGATCTGCAGATGACTTTACGGTATAATCTCCATTGGAACCAACCTCAAGGGAGGTCAGACCCATATCATATTGAAAAACCTCTGCCCTTGCCAAAAATTCATTTTCTATTAAATTTTCTATGGATTCCCCAGGGATAAGTTCATCATAGTTTTTGTTCATGGGCAAGTCCCGATTGGAACTCAAAGGGGTTGCAGTTACCCCTAAAACAAATGAATTTTCAAAAAACTTGAAGAGCTTTGTAAACGAATTGTAATGAGCCTCATCGATAATGACCAATCCAACATCGGAGATATCCAATTGATCATCGTTCAACCTATTGTTCAAGGTTTCCACCATGGCTACATAACAACTATAAAGCTCCTGGTCGTCTAGATTAGCTTTACTATTAACCACTTTGTTTACTACACCAAAACTGGTCAGCATTTCTGAGGTTTGGTTACATAATTCAATACGATGGGTCATTACCAAAACCTTTTTGGTATGGTTCTTCAGATATTGTCTGACTATTTCAGAAAAAATAACCGTTTTACCACCACCGGTAGGCAGTTGGTATAACAAATGATAATCGTCACGTTCGGAATCAAACTTGTCAAAAATATGCTGGATAGCTCCATGCTGATAGCTGTAGAGTTCTTTATCGGTCTTCTTATCCTGTACTTCAAAAACGGTCTCTTGCATAAAATCTTTTCTGTAACTTACAAAGGTAACATTCTCTGTAATGGATTGCTAATTCATAGGTTAAAAAGGGTATCTTTTGCGACCAGATGTCACCCATTCCAATTGAAGTAGCATTAAAAATGGAACATACCCATTTTAAAATTTATAAACCGTTCGGGGTGTTGAGCCAAATGTCTTCCGGGGAAGAACGTCAATTACGCAAAAAACGATTTTTAAGTGAGCTGTTTGATTTTCCAAAGGGGATTATGCCTATAGGCAGGTTGGATGAAAAATCGGAAGGTCTATTGTTAATGACCACCGACGGTAAACTGAGCGATACCATAAATAATTCAGGTATCGAGAAGGAATATTTGGTTCAAGTAGATGGGGTCGTTTCCTTAGAAGCACTACAGAAATTGTCGGAAGGTGTTTCCATAGGCGTTTTCGGAAAAAAGTACCTTACGAAACCCTGTACCGTAGTAATCCTGAAAACTACCCCTGCCCTACCCGAGGCCGATTCTTCCTTACGTTTAGGAAGACATCGACCAACATCTTGGATAAGATTAATAATCACCGAAGGAAAATTTAGGCAAGTGCGAAAAATGACCGCCGCAGTAGGTTTTCCAACCTTACGATTGGTTCGGGTTCGTATTGGAACCATTCAACTAGGGGGAATGGATGTTGGAAGCGTAGTGCCCGTATCGTCGGATTTTATAAAACAGTAAAAGTGAATTTATAGACGATTAATAAAGGTAAGGGGAGCACTTGCTTGTTTGAAACTTAGGCTGGTTTCTGGCAGCCCTTCATTATTTCCATCTATCCTAAAATGGATCCACTTTAGTCTTTATGGCCTGAAGGTAGTAACCTTTCAAGCGACCATAAACTCTTGAGCGATTCCTAATCGAAAAACCCAATCTTATTAGAAGACCTATGGATAGCTTCGTTTCCTTCAAATTTTAAATGTTTACGAGAACTCATCTTGTTCGCTCGAATTGAATAGGATATTAATATAAGGATTAAGAAACCTTTCTGAAGGTAAAGCGGGAGAAAAGGGTAAGCTGTTTTTTGGTATTGATAAAATACACCCCGGTCAATAAAATAATGGATGCAACTGCAGATTGCAGCGTAATTTCCTCATTTAAAAAATGAAAACCCAAAATCATGGCCACGATTGGATTTACATACGATGAGGTCGCCACTTTTTCTGGAGACACGATTCGTAATAAGTAATTGAATGCGGTAAAGGTGATAATGCTTCCAAATAAAATTAATAATAACATGGACCAAATTACTGGAGTACTCCAATTAACGGGAGTCGTCCATTCTTCCCCTAAAAGATGACTAATAATAAATAGGGAAATTCCTGCGGTCAACATTTGGTAACCTGTGTTTACAAAGAAATTGGAAGGTAAATCTGCTTTACCAACAAAAAGACTACCGTAAGACCAACTTAGCATACATGCGAAAATGAGTATCATCCCCAATGCAGCTCCTTCTTGGGTTATGATTTCCTTTTGACCTACTAAAAGGAAAATTCCGGCAATACCCAATACTACACCTACCAAAGACATTGGCTGTATTTTTTTTCCCTGAAAGATGCGCATCATAATCAAGACCACCAAAGGCTGGGCAGACACCTCCAATGCGGCAAAACCGCTATCCACAAATTTTAGCGCCCATACCATAACACCATTACCAAAGGTCAAAAAAAGGAAACCGCCAACAATGGTATTTGAAAACTGTTTTTTTGATATTTTTAATGAAAATCCCATTATTAGGGACAAGATGAAAATAAGACTTCCGGCAGAAAGAAACCGAATACTTGCCAACATAAACGCAGGTAATTCCGTAACTGCAATTTTATTCCATAGATAAGTAGATCCCCAAATGAAATAAATGGCAAAAAATGACAAAACGACCAGAATGGTGTTGCGTGGCATCTTTGCCATTGGTGGATGTAGTTAGCTTTTAAATTTTCTTAACACGAACGGCGTTCATACCCTTCATGCCTCTTTCAAGCTCATATGAAACCTTGTCATTTTCCATGATCTCATCTATAAGACCACTTACATGAACAAAATATTTCTCGTTATTCTCTGAATCTATGATAAAACCAAAGCCTTTAGTAGTATCAAAAAAGGATACCTTTCCGTTTCTCACCGGATCAAATTCTTCCACATCCCCCTCTTCTTTTTTAGGGATACCTAGAACAATATCCTCTGCCTCAATTTCTACTTTCATTGAAGGGTCTGGCGGAGTATCTACTAAATTACCGTTATAATCCACATAGGCAAGTGGGATACCAGAAGTTCCACTTTCTTTCGCTGCAGCTTTACGGGCATTCTTCTTTTTTTGTTTTTCCTCGCGCTTTTTCAAGCGTTTTTTTTCTTTTTCAGTTTTATTAAATGTCTGTTGTGATTTTGCCATTCGTAATTTTAAAAATAATACTTGATTTTACTGTTGAGGAATTGAAAAACGTGTTGACGTGTATCAACGAATGGTAGGTTTCTTAAGCAAACTATGACATCATTCGTTGTAAGGTCATTGCAAGAATCATCTGCATCCCCATAAAGTTCGGCAAATATACATCATGTAATCGGATTATGAAGTATTCTAGGAACTCAAACTATCAAACTTACGAAAGTTTTATACATCGCTACTGTATGATATTCCGTGCAATTCGAAAGCAAATAAGTGTATAATCAAGCGTACTGAGCTGCGACTTTGTTCCTAAAAGAAATCAATCCCGAAAATTATCGCGTTTTCATACCTGCAAGTGTTAAAACATCTGCATTTAAAATAATTTTAAGACATTGGATGTCATAATTATACGTAAGTTTTGATTAAGATTTATTTCTAAAATGTTAAAAATAGTACCTTTTTATACATAGTACTGTAACAAAATAGATTATGGTTCGTCTACTCAGTATAACGAAAACAATCAATCAACAATTTAAAAACGACATCATGAGAACTTTTATCAGACACACACCAACGGAATCTAGGCGAAATACATTTTTCTCCAATTTCAGGAACAGCAAACGGGTACAATGGACTGCCTCAAGAAATCACACCCACTAAAACAAAACATCAATCAAATTTAATCATCAATCACCGGCTCATCATCGGTAATAAAAACGACATCATGAGAACTTTTATCAGAAACACACCAACGGAATCAAGAAGGAATTCATTTTTCTCCAATTTCAAGAACAGCAAACGGGTGCAATGGGCTGCCTCAAGAAATCACACCCACTAAAACAAAACATCAATCAAATTTAATCATCAATCACCGTCTCATCACCGGTAC
>JBBSKR010000061.1:0-17819 GCA_038256135.1 Flavobacteriales bacterium
ATCCGGTACCGGTAAGGATGGTAGGGTAACCAAGGACGATATTTTAGGATATGTAAAAAATGGAGGAACTTCAACTGAACCGAAGGTGACAGCTCCCAAAAAGGAAAATAGTCCAGAAATAGCATCGGACAGCATCTCAAAGACAGCATCTTCAAAAGCGAAAGAACCTACTTCAGAAAAATCCAAGCCACAAGTTTCTGGTGGTGATGAGGTAATAACGATGACTAGAATGGGCAAATTGATTGCCAAGCACATGGTAGACAGTGTATCGACCTCTGCACATGTACAGAGTTTCATCGAGGTTGATGTGACCAATGTGGTGAACTGGCGAAATAAAATGAAGGATGCTTTTGCCAAAAGGGAGGGGGAAAAACTGACCTTTACCCCAATCTTCATGGAAGCCGTAGCAAAGGCCTTAAAGAAATATCCAATGATGAATATCTCCGTCGAAGGGGATACCGTCATAAAAAAGAAGAATATTCATATAGGCATGGCTGCAGCGCTTCCTGATGGAAATCTCATTGTACCCGTCATCAAGAACGCCGATCAACTGAATTTGGTAGGTATGGCCAAAGTTGTTAATGATTTGGCGGAACGATCTAGAACCAATGCCTTAAAACCTGATGAGGTGCAAGGTGGCACCTACACGGTAACCAATGTAGGTACCTTTGGAAGCGTTTTTGGCACACCGATCATCAATCAACCCCAAGTAGGTATATTGGCATTAGGCGCCATTAGAAAAATACCTTCCGTCATTGAAACATCGGAAGGTGATTTTATTGGTATCCGTAGTAAAATGTACCTTTCCCATAGTTACGACCATAGGGTGGTGAACGGGGCATTGGGCAGTATGTTTGCCAAGACCATTGCAGATTACTTAGAAGCTTGGGATCCTAACCGTGAGATTTAAATAAGGATACTTTTCCAAAAAGATTCATCTTATCACTATCTTTAAAGATTGTTCAAAATTATAGGATTCCCATGTTTTTTCGTTCTTGTTATATAATCAAATTCGTTATTCTTTTTCTTTTCTCTGTTAGCATGGTTCATGCGCAAGAAGAGGAAAAGGAACCTGTGCGTCTCTTTACGGAATGTAACTGCGAAAAAAATTATATCCGTCAGGAAATAGGATACGTAAATCACGTTCGAGATCAGTCCCAGGCCAATGTGCAACTTTTTATTTACGATGTGGCCAATGGCAGTGGCGGAAGAACATATTCGTTAGATTTTAAGGGAATAGGTGTTTTCGAGAATATCTTTGGTAAACTGATCTATGAAACTACGGCAACGATGACTTCGGATGAGGTTAGAAAAGGCTTGGTCAAAAAAATTAAATCCGGTCTATTGAAATACATCCTGGAGTCCAATATGGCCGCTGAAATTACCTATACCATAAATACGGATGGTACGGGTTCAATATTGGATATAGAAATGGTGGATCCCTGGAACAATTGGCTTTTTGAGGTATATGGTGAGGCAGAATTGGATAAGGAAACTAGTAGAAAGGAGTTTGAATACGAAATTGGATTTGAAAGTGATCGGATAACGGAAAAATGGCGTATTAGGGCAGATCTGGAAGTGAACCAGGCCAATAGCGAATTTAAACAAGAAGGGGAGACCTTCACCAGTGAGCGCATACGCTACTCTGGCGATGGAAGTGTCGTACGCAGTTTAACCGACCACTGGTCCGTAGGGGTTTTCGGCGGGGCAACTCACAATACATTTACCAATTTAAATTTTCGTACCTATTTGAATCCTGCCTTGGAGTATAATATTTTTCCCTATAGAGAGGTATTACGTCGTGAAATTGTATTTGCCTATCGCATCGGCTATTTTTTTAATGATTATTTGGACACTACGGTTTTTGGCTTGGAGCAAGAAGGCATTTTTAATCACTCTATGGATGTACAGTTGCGGTATCGGCAGCCATGGGGTAATGTCTATGCAAGATTACGTGGCTCTACCTTCTTACAAGACTTCAATAAAAACAGGGTTGAAATTTTCAGTAGATTTTCAATACGGGTTTTTAAAGGATTGGCCGTCACATTTTCTGGAAACTACGAGCTGATTCGTGATCAAATCAATTTGCCCGCCGGTGATGCTTCTATTGAGGATGTTCTATTACAGCAAAAGCAAATTGCAACGGATTTTGACCTTGGTTTTCGGGTTGGAATCAGCTATACTTTTGGCTCGGCCTTTAATAATATTATCAATACCCGGTTATAGGATTATTGCTGGTTATTAATTTCTAATCCTATTAAAACAAAGCCGATTTATATAGAATTTGCTTACCTCATTCAAAGAACGAAAAGGTATCTTTGTCAAAATTTAATTCATATGGAACTAAAGCTTACTAGACCAATTTGTTTTTTTGATTTGGAAACCACCGGTGTCAACGTTGCAAAGGACCGTATTGTTGAAATTGCCATTTTAAAGGTATTCCCTAATGGAAATAAGGAAAGTAAGACTTGGTTGGTAAATCCAGAGATGGCTATACCTGACGAGGTAATCGCGGTACATGGAATAACCAATGAAAAGGTCGCAAACGAGCCCACTTTTAAGGAGCTATCCAAAGAAATCCATCAAATGATCAAGGATAGTGATTTGGGAGGATTTAATTCTGACCGTTTTGATATCCCTTTGTTGGCAGAGGAGCTTTTACGTGCAGGTATCGATTTTGATATGAAAAATGCTGTTTCGGTAGATGTACAAACCATATTCCATAAAATGGAGAAGCGTACTTTAGAGGCGGCATATAAATTCTACTGCGATAAGGATTTGACCGATGCCCATAGTGCAGCTGCGGATACCAATGCTACTTATGAGGTGCTTTTGTCACAATTGGACCGTTATCCTGATTTGGAGAACAATATTAAAAAGCTTGCTGAATTTTCAAGAAGAAAAAAATCGGTTGATTTTGCCGGTTTTATAGCAATGGATGAGGATGGACAAGAGGTATTTGCTTTTGGTAAGCATAAAGGAAAGAAAGTACATGATGTATTGGAGAATGAGCCAGGCTATTTTGGATGGATGTTGAACGCAGATTTTCCCTTGTACACCAAAAAAATCCTTACCCAGATAAAATTGAGCAAGCTCAATAATAAATTAAGTTAAATTTTAGATTAGGGCTAATGAAAATTATATGTATCGGCAGAAACTACGCTGCACATATTGCTGAACTCAAAAATGAAAAACCTGAAGAACCTGTAATCTTTATAAAACCAGATTCGGCAGTGTTGCCCAAACAGCAAGATTTTTATATTCCAACTTTTTCAAACGATATTCACTATGAGGTTGAGGTTTTGGTGAAGATAAAAAAGGTGGGAAAGCATATTACAAAAGAGTTTGCACCTACATATTATGATGAAATTGGTCTGGGAATTGATTTTACAGCAAGAGACCTGCAATCAAAATTGAAGGAAAAAGGGCTACCTTGGGAAAAAGCCAAGGGATTTGACGGAGCAGCCGTAATCGGCGAATGGCTTCCTAAGAGCCTCTTTGAGGATGTCAATAATCTGAATTTTAAGTTGACGAAGAATGAAGAAGTGGTACAGCAAGGGAATACCAATCTAATGCTTTGGAAAATAGATGAGATAATCGCATATGTTTCTACATTCTTTATGCTTAAAAAGGGGGATATTATTTTTACCGGTACTCCTGCCGGTGTTGGGAGAATAAGTCCAAATGACTATCTTTCGGGAAGCTTGGAAAACAAGGAACTTTTTACTTTAAAAATTAAGTAATGATTTATAACCTGGATAAGATTAATGAGATGGCCGAGGGAGATCAAGATTTTATAAATTCTGTAATCTCCGTTTTTTTAGAGGAGGTTCCCGAAGATTTGGAAGCCTTGGAACAAGCGCTTAAAGAAAAAAATTACGATCAAGTCTATAAAATGGCACATAAGATAAAGCCAAATGTTGATTTGTTGGGTATGGAGCAATCCCGTGCCATCGCACTGGAAATTGAGACTTTAGGTAAAAGGGAAGTCAATATGGCCGAAATTGAAAAAAAATTTCCCATACTTAAAACCGACATCAATCAAGTTGTGTCCGAGTTGAAAAAAGACTACGATTTATAATGCTGGCGGAGATTATAACGATTGGCGATGAGATTCTCATTGGCCAAATCGTTGATACCAATTCTGCTTTCATTGCCAAAGAGCTCAATAAAATAGGAATTTCAGTATATCAGATTACCTCGGTGCAAGATGATAGAGAGCATATCATAAATGCCTTTTCCGAAGCTTCCAAGAGGGTAAATATAGTTTTGGTAACCGGTGGCCTTGGCCCTACGAAAGACGACATTACCAAACATACGTTTTGTGAATTTTTTAATGATCACCTGGTTGAGGATGCAGCAGTTCTGGCTCATGTTGAAGAACTATTTGCAAAATATATTTCTTCCACACCTATTTCTGATTTGAACCGAAAACAGGCATTGGTTCCTAGTAGGGTTGAAGTGCTGCATAATGCTAACGGAACGGCACCAGGTATGTGGATATACGAAAACGGGGTTACCTTTATTTCAATGCCAGGTGTACCTTTTGAAATGAAGCATTTGATGATGAATTCCGTTATTCCAAAACTTTCCTCCTTTTATAAAAGGCCCCATATTATTCACAGAACTATCGTTACCTATGGCTTGGGTGAAAGTTCCATTGCGAATCGAATTGAATCCTTTGAAGACCATCTTCCTCACTTTGTAAAGTTGGCCTACTTACCTAACTTGGGAAAAGTGAGATTACGTTTAACCGCAAAAGGACCTGACCTTACAATTCTTTCGGATGCCATTGAAGCAGAGAGTCAAAAACTATATCCTTTGATAAAGGACATAATGTATGGTATTGAGGATGACGAAAATTTGGAGGAGATAGTGGCTAAATTGCTTATAAGCAATAAGTCGACCCTTGCCACGGCCGAAAGTTTTACAGGGGGTAAGATTGCCGAAAGTATTACCGCAATCCCTGGTGCCTCCCAATACTTTAAGGGTAGCGTGGTAAGCTATGCTACAGAAGCGAAAATTAATGTACTTAAGGTTCCTCGCGAAGTTATTGAAAAACATTCCGTAGTTAGCGCAGAAGTTGCGGTAGCCATGGCAAAAGGGGTAAGGAAATTGATGAAAACAGATTTTGCAATTGCCACTACCGGAAATGCAGGTCCAACAAAAGGAGATTCAGATGTTGAAGTCGGTACAATATTTATTGCAATCGATGGTCCAGAGTCTCATTTGGTACAAGAATTTCAAATGGGAAGCAATAGGGATCGTATTGTGCAAAAAGCTGTTAATAAGGCATTTGAACTCCTTCATAAAGAAATTTTAAAAATGTGAAGTATATTGTTGTCCGTACGATAAAAATGATATAAATTTGCACCCTGTTTAACAGAAAAAGTCAGCACGATGTCAAAAGTTTGTGAAATTACGGGAAAGAAGGCGATGTTCGGAAACAATGTATCGTTTTCCATTAATAAGACGAGAAGAAGATTTGATGTTAATTTATCAAAGAAACGTTTTTACATTCCTGAAGAAGACCGTTGGATTACGCTTAAAGTTTCTACAAGAGCTTTAAAGAGTATCAATAAAAAAGGTATATCTGCTGTTTTGAAAGAAGCAAAAGCAAAAGGATTCGTTATTAAGTAATCTGGAAATAGAGCGTAAGATGGCAAAGAAAGGCAATAGAATACAAGTAATACTAGAGTGCACGGAGCATAAGGAGTCTGGTCAACCAGGAACTTCAAGATATATTACTACCAAAAATAAAAAGAACACTCCTGAGCGGTTGGAAATTAAAAAATTCAATCCGATACTTAAGAGAATGACCGTTCACAAAGAAATTAAATAGATTTTCGTTTAGCGAAAACCATAAAAAAATAAGTCATGGCAAAGAAGACCGTAGCAAGTTTACAGACAAGTTCTAAAAGATTGACAAAAGCTATAAAAATGGTTAAGTCGCCAAAATCCGGTGCTTATGTTTTTGTAGAACAGGTAATGCCTCCAGAAATGGTTGATGCTTGGATCGCCAAAAAATAAGAGATTTAACTTTTACAGTTTATTGAGCCCCTTTCCTTCGAAAGGGGCTTTTTAATTTTTATATTTGATGAACTATAGGTATAACCATGAGCTTATTTAAAAAGATATTTTCAAAGGATAAAAAGGAAACCCTGGATAAAGGTTTGGAAAAAACTAAAACTAATTTTTTCTCCAAATTAGGAAAGGCGGTAGCCGGAAAAAATAAGGTAGATGACGATGTATTGGATAACTTGGAGGAGGTCTTAGTATCCTCTGATGTTGGAGTGGGTACTACCTTGAAAATCATTCAACGAATCGAAGCTAGGGTAGCACGGGATAAATACGTAGGTACCGACGAACTCAATGCTATTCTACGGGAAGAGATTGCAGGGCTTTTATCCGAAAACAATCACAATGATACTATAGCTATTGAAATGCCTGCCGATAAAAAACCATATGTTATTATGGTCGTTGGTGTTAATGGAGTAGGAAAAACAACGACCATCGGTAAACTTGCCTACCAATTTAAAAAACAAGGATTAAAAGTGGTTTTGGGTGCAGCGGATACTTTTAGGGCCGCCGCTATAGATCAGTTGCAGGTTTGGGCGGATCGTGTAGATGTACCAATAGTAAAACAGCAAATGGGAAGTGACCCTGCTTCCGTAGCCTTTGATACGTTGAGCTCTGCTGTTACCCAAGACGCAGATGTCGTTATCATAGATACAGCAGGTCGCCTACACAATAAAGTTAACTTGATGAATGAGTTGACCAAAGTTAAACGGGTAATGCAAAAAGTTGTAGCAGATACGCCTCATGAAGTTTTATTGGTTTTAGATGGCTCCACTGGTCAAAATGCATTTGAGCAGGCCAAACAGTTTACAAAGGCTACAGAGGTAACAGCTTTGGCCATTACCAAATTGGACGGTACTGCAAAAGGGGGAGTGGTGATAGGTATTTCCGATCAGTTTAAAATTCCGGTAAAATACATAGGTGTAGGTGAAGGAATAGAAGATTTACAAGTGTTCAATAAATACGAGTTCGTAGATTCTTTCTTTAAAATATAAAATTGAGGTTATTTCATTTAATCGTTCCGTTTTTTACCTGTTGTCTTTGTTGGTCGCAAATGAATCCTCCTAAAGCAAGTCCATTGGCTATCGTAGCACAAGAGGTGGGCCTTTCCGAAATTACGGTGGAGTATTCTAGGCCCGCTGTCCGAGGGCGCGTATTGTTTGGTAATCGACCCGATGGAAACCCGGCTTTGGTACCCTATGGCCGTATTTGGCGTGTAGGGGCCAATGAATCTACAAAAATCACATTTGATACTGATGTTTCTATAGCGGGTCAACAACTTCTAAAAGGTATATATGCCTTGTATGCGTTTCCTAAAGAAGATGAATGGCAAATTGTTTTTCATAAAAATACGACTCATTGGGGGGACGGAAGAACAGCTTATAATGCCACTGAGGATGCCTTACGAATTAAGGTAAAACCTATCGAAACGAGTACGTTCCAAGAAAATTTTTTAATCTCGTTCGACGAAATTAGCCATAACGGACTTACAATGATGTGGACCTGGGGTGGTACCAAAGTTGCTATCCCGATTGAAGTGGATACTAGCGGACTAATGGAAGCACAGATTCAAGATAAATTGGCCAATGGTCCTACTGCTCAAACCTACTATGAAATTGCAAGGTATTATCAAGAACAAAGTATAAAACAGGAAGAGTCCCTCAAATTTGTGAATAAGGCGATTGAAATGGATGGGGATACCTATTACTTTCAACGCGTGAAATCTCTAATCTTAGCGGATATGGGCAACTATAAAGAGGCGGTTAAAGCAGCTAAAATATCCTTAAAGTTGGCGAGCTTACAAGGCAAGGATGAGTTTGTTAGACTAAATGAGGCCAATATCGGAAACTGGAAAAAATTGGGATTTGAAAAATAATTGTGCATTATGAAAAAGATTTTAGGATTATTGATGATTATTTCGATTACTGCCTGTAAGGACAAGCAGAATTCAAAAGATGAAGGCCTGATCTTATGGACACCTTATAACGATTCTATCGAAGTGGCGGCAAATGCGGATCATGAGAAAGGACGCATGCAATACAAACTGATTCAATCCAAAGTGTTGGACAAGAATGACGTGTTCAGACCATTATATGAGGAGGTTTCAAAACTAAGCGAAACCGATTATGAAACATTGGCTCCTATGATCTTGGAACAGGATATCCCAACCATACGAAGCCATATTCAAGAAAATAGATTGACCTATGAAAATTTGGTGTTATTTTATCTTTACCGTATTTATAAATATGAATTGGATAATGCGACCACTTTAAATACGGTTATAGCCCTAAATGAAGATGTAGTTGCAGCGGCCCGCAAATTGGATGAATTGAAGAACATCGGAACTGAATCGGATATGCAACATCCTATTTTTGGTATGCCCATTTTACTGAAAGATAATATCAATACCTATGGTATGAAAACTACGGCAGGATCTATTGCTTTAGTGGAGAATGAAGTGGAGGATTCTTTCATTGTAAAGGAGTTGAAAAAGAATGGTGCGCTTATATTGGGCAAAGTAAACCTTAGTGAATGGGCCTATTTTTTATGTTCCGGTTGTCCGGTAGGGTATAGCGCCTATGGTGGTCAAACCTTGAATCCTTATGGGCGTCGTGTTTTTGAAACAGGTGGGTCAAGTTCTGGTAGTGGTACCGCTATCGCTGCAAATTATGCGGTTGCTGCGGTGGGTACGGAAACTTCGGGATCTATATTGTCCCCCAGTAGTCAGAATTCCGTGGTGGGCTTAAAACCTACTATTGGATTGCTAAGTCGCTCCGGAATAGTACCGATTTCCAGTACCTTGGATACCCCTGGGCCCATGACCAAGAATGTTACCGACAATGCAATCGTTCTTTCGGCAATGTTGGGGAAAGATGAACATGATAATATGTCTGTAGACCCCAAATCAGGAATACTGGAAGCTGCCTTAAATCCTAAATCAATTTCCCAAATGCGCTTGGGAGCCATCGAAAATTTAATGGAAACCGATTCCATATACAAAGCTACGGTCAATCGCCTAAAATCCTTAGGAGCGGAAATTATCACGTTTACACCACCAGAGGTGTCTATGGAGGGTTTCATTAGTATCTTGAATTTGGACATGAGGGAAGATTTGCCAAAATACCTCAGCATGTATACCGATAGCGTCAAGGTTAAAATTAATTCGATTTCTGATGCAGTACGTTTCAATGATGGAGACTCCCTAGTTAGAATTCCTTATGGACAATCTTTATTCAAGGATATTCTTGCCGATAGCACCTCAGCCGACGAGCTAGCGCAAATTAAATCGAATTTAGAAGCTAACGGTAGAAAGTTTTTTGACGAAGCGATGGATAAAAACAAATTGGATGCCGTTTTGTCCATCAATAATTACCATGCCGGCTATGCCGCAGTTGCCAAGTATCCTGCTTTAACGGTTCCTATGGGATATAAAACCACTGGAGAGCCTGTTAGTTTAACTTTTATTGGTAAACAATTTACTGAATCTGAATTATTGCGTTTAGGTGCTGCTTTCGAGAAAGAATTTCAAGTACGTGTAATGCCAAAGGGCTACGAAAAATAATCTTCTAGTATTTTACATGAAAAGAAGAAAGTTTACTAAACAGTCTTTTCACCCTCTACATCAATCGAGCTTTAGGTTGTCCCCTCCAAATCCGTTGCAATGTAAGAGCAGAAATCACCCTTTTTAAATTGATTCGAGAGGCTTAGAAGAAGTCTGGACGCATCAATTTGCAGTTAAATCAATGAGCTTAATCTATTGAAATGATTACCTTTTCTACCCCTAATCTAGACTTTCCTATTTTATTTGGCTGATTGGTATCTTCTTGGTCTCTATAACCAATGGATACCGCAAAAAGAATTTTCTGATGATCTACTTTTAAAATCTCCGTGTATTTTGCAGCATCAATACCTTCCATGGGGGTAGAATCTATTCCCATTGCGGCACATGCGGCCAAGAAAAAACCTAAGGAAAGATAAACTTGTTGGGTGAGCCAATTTATGGTAATTTCTTTGGGTTGGTCTTTGACAAACTGTTTGTAATAGTTGATTGCGCCTTGTGCTAGATTTTCCTCAACATGCTTCTCAAAAAGTTCAAGATTATCCATTACGCTAAATACGACGAGATGGCTGGCGTCTTTAATTTTTGGGGCATTAAAAAACGATGCCTCAGCCAGTTTATTTTTTATTTTCTCGTTAGAAACAAAAGTAAATAGCCAAGGTTGGCAATTAATGGAAGACGGGCTAAGTTTTAAAATATGCTTCAGGTCCTCAATAAGGTCCTCGGAAATTTTACGGGAGGTGTCGTATTTTTTTGTAGTATATCTATTTTCGGCAACCTTCCTAAAATCCATCGTTTTCTTTTTTGCAAAAATAAGAATAGTTGGTCCCTAAAATTGAACAGATTTCATAAGAAAATTGTAAAATTCAAACCCTGTCCTTATTGTATAATTACATTGATCATACGCCAAAGCTCATTATCAAATCCCGATGGACCCAAAAGTTCCTCACCGCTAGCACCGCCCATACGGACTACCACCAGGTCCAGACTTGGTACCATATAAAGTTTCTGGTCGTTCTTGCCCAATCCTGCAAAAAGGTCTGACGGAGCATTGGGAATCAAGTTTCCGGCAAACTCAATTTCTGAACCTGGCAACCTATAGGCACCCTTTCCATTTAACCAATAAAGATAGCCGTATGACGGATTTAATTGTTGTGAGGAATTGGTCATGGCATTGAAATAAGTTGCGTCAGATAGAATAGGGACCCCGTCCCAAATACCTTCATTTAGATTTAAAATCCCAAAACGCGCCATACTTCTGGCCGTACTAAAGTATATATTGTTATACCCAATCTGTATAAAAGTACCCTGCATGCCGATCGGGTCCTTGATTTTTTGGGAGAAATATAGGTTGAAATTGGTGTTGGTGGCATTTGATATAACTTGATCCAAAAGGGTATAAGGTGCATTGTGATAATACCACATTGAGCTAGGCCCATTCAGATATTGAAGACAATCCGGATCGGTGCAAAAGGAATCGGCTACGGTATAATCCAATCCAGTAGTCATGGTCAAGTGATTCTGAATGGTAATGTTCCCCTCCTGTTCCAAGGTCATGCTGGTCCAACCCTCACCTAAATATTGTGAGGAGGATTCTGCTATATCCAAGAATTCTTCTTGTTGTGCAATTCCAGTAAGCATTGCAGTAAGGTTTTTTCCGGCAGAATTCCAGGCATGATTATCCTCTTTCTTAAATTCACCGAAGTATTCTTCTATTACAATTCGGCCATCCTTTAAAATAATAAACGCATCTGTACTGTTTTCTTTTAAATAATTGAGCAATGGAGCGACCTGGTCTTCTTTCCATCCTAAGGTAGCCAACGAAACTGTTTCCCATTCATCGGTACTTGTCTTTGGTGGAAAGTAAGTTTCGAGGGGTATCGGCTCCACCTCGGTCGGAATCATATTTTCATCCGAATTGGAATCGCTGGAACAGGCAAATAGCACTAATGAAAAAATAAATAGGCCAATTTTTTGGGAAAATTGCATGATCAATTTTTTATTAAGATACTGATTTACAATAATCGTTTAAAGATTACCGGTAAATTTGTGCATAATTAACGTTTTTAAAACCCCAAATCGTATTTTTGCACCCCAATTAAAATTATGAGGACAAAAACCCTTAAAAAGAACAAAATCAACGTAGTAACGCTAGGTTGTTCCAAGAACGTTTATGACTCTGAAGTGCTCATGGGGCAATTGAAGGCCAATGACAAAGATGTGGTACATGAGGGGGAAGGCAATATTGTGGTTATCAATACTTGCGGATTCATCGCCAATGCAAAGGAGGAAAGCATAAATACTATTTTACAATACGTTCAAAAAAAGGAAGAAGGTACGGTGGACAAGGTTTTTGTAACGGGGTGTTTAAGTGAACGGTACAAGCCAGATCTGCAAAAGGAAATACCCAATGTTGATGAATACTTTGGAACCAGTGAATTACCTGGTTTATTGAAAGCATTGGGTGCAGATTACAAGCATGAATTGATAGGCGAACGGTTAACGACAACCCCAAAAAACTATGCTTACCTTAAAATAGCGGAAGGTTGCGATCGGCCATGTTCATTCTGCGCAATACCATTAATGCGCGGTAAACATAAAAGTAAACCTATAGAGGAATTGGTCACCGAATCGGAAAAGCTGGCTGCGAAAGGAGTGAAAGAACTGATTTTAATAGCACAAGATCTCACCTATTATGGACTGGATCTTTATAAAAAGCGAAATCTAGCAGAACTTTTGGAAGCATTGGTCAAGGTAAATGGCATAGAATGGATACGATTACACTACGCCTTTCCGACAGGTTTCCCAATGGATGTGCTGGATGTTATGAATAGGGAGCCTAAAGTGTGTAATTATTTGGATATCCCCCTGCAGCATATTTCCGATCGCATTCTTAAAAGTATGCGCCGGGGAACGACACAAGCCAAAACCACAAAACTTTTACAGGAATTCCGGTCCGCCGTACCCGAAATGACCATAAGAACGACATTGATCGTGGGTTATCCTGGGGAAACCGTAGAGGATTTTGAAACACTGAAGCATTGGGTTATGGCAATGCGTTTTGAACGATTGGGCTGTTTTACGTATAGCCATGAGGAAAATACCCATGCTTATTCCTTAGAGGATGATGTTCCGGAAGCGGTAAAGCAGGAACGGGCTAATATCATTATGGAAATACAGTCACAAATTTCATGGGAACTGAACCAAAAGAAAGTAGGGAAGACTTTTAGATGTATTATTGACCGTAAGGAAGGCAATTATTTTGTAGGTAGAACCGAATTCGACTCACCCGACGTAGATAATGAAGTCCTTATTGATGCTAAAAAGCATTATGTTAAGCAAGGGGAGTTCGTTGATGTTAAAATTACGGAAGCGGCAGATTTCGACCTTTATGGGGAACCGGTTTAGTAAGGTTAATTAACCCTAAATAAGAGCATTTGAAATGAAGTCAATCCTTTCAAGGGCTAATGTATTTTCGCTTTATCGTAATATGTGCAAGTTTATGATATGTGGAACGAATTATAGAAAACCTTGAATTGATTACCTTATGTTTTTCGGGTTGTGTATGCTTTAGACGTACACCGTTAAGAGTCACTTTTGGATAAAATTCCCTAGATTTAATTATTGTTATGTTTTACCAATAGTAAGCTTTATTAGGGATTTTAAATTATTTTTGGGATATGAAAAAATTTGAATATAAAATACTGACGATTAGTGTCGCACACTTTAAGAAAAAGGATTTTCAAGCAGACTTAAACCAAAAGTTTAAAAAATGGGGTAACGAAGGTTGGGAACTTGTTAAAATGGAGCCAATTAATACTGGCGGATTTATCCTTCAAGGTGCCACTACAGAAGATTTCTTAACGGTTTTTAAGAGGGAAAAACAATTCGACTGAAACTCCTTTCTTTGTTAAGTTGAACGGTATTTTTTGGACATTCTTTTTTATTGGAAAAGAACTCCCACCTTAAATCCGCCCCATTTGGCGGAATTTCCTGATTTATATTCGCGTGTTAATGATGTACGGGCGTACTCGAGATATAACTTTTTATATTTTAAAATAAGACCATAATCCAGTTGTGCGGTAAACCTTTCTACGTTTTTCGAGGAAATACGATAAGGATTGTCATTCGTGAAAATACCCCCTTGTAAGGTTGCATCATAAGCTACAGCAGTAATTGTAGGCTGTGCATAAGCATAAACCTTAAAAATTGTAGAATTACTAGAAATGGAAAAGGGTGTATCTAAAATTCCCATTGAGGTATTGATGCCGATAGCTGCTTTAGTGAACAAAGTACCCACTTGTAACAAAGCCATGGATTGTAGCGATGCTATATTACGATAACGATACAATTGTTTTTCATGTGCTATTTCAAAATTAAGTACGACATCATTTTGAATTTGATTATCCCAACCTCCTGGTGTCTTATTTCCGGTAAGCTCATGGATTGAGGACTGCATCTCCTTGCCGAATGCTCCGGGACCAATTAACCCCAGACTAAGGGACTGTAACAACCGTGTTCTTTTGAGGGTGTTCGTAGAGATAATAAAGCTCTTCAGGTAAATTGCCGCTGCAAAGGGTCGGTCGCCAAACTGTATCTCCGGACTTACAAAATCACTTGGTGTATAACCAATATGTTCTACAGTAAGACCGAAAGTGCTTAAATTCGATTCCGGTTTATGAAAAATTAAATTAGCAGGATTTTTTTCAAGGAATGGATCGGCAAATTCAAAGCTATAACCTTGGGTATAATTCTTATCTGTAGCGGCAAAAAAATCATTGTCATAATTGAAACGAAAGTAGCTTTCAGCTCCCATGTCTCTGTAGGATACAAGATTATTTATTTTCTGACTTAAAAGGGCGGTCGGTAAAATAAATATAAAGAGGGTGGTTAACTTCATCATTCTACTTACGAGATGGTTGACCGATAAGTTTTATCTACTCAATTTTAATCAGGTAAACGTCAATAGTAAATTGGGTATGTTGGTATTTATACCATCCTTCCAAACTATATGCCCAGTTTATTGGCTAATATTCATGAAATACAAATGAAAATGTTTTCGGATAAAAACGAAGTTTGAGAAAAAACAGAAACAGGTATAGATAAAAGGAGGGGTGAAGGGATTGTTTTTGTTTTTCTTAAACCATTTTAGGGTAAATACACCCAAATCAAATATCATAATTTCAATAATGCAAAAGGGAATTAAAATAGTTTATCAATAAGCTTTATTCATAAAAATACTGCGTTAAATCTTATTGATAAGGAATCGATCGATAGGACTGGAGAATTCATTTTCATATTCATTAGAGATTAATATTAAAAATAGGTCAAGACCATACTCGAACGCTTCGATTACTGAAAAAAAAATTCTATTCACCTAGTCTTACTATAAGTCCCTATTTTTCGAAATACAGATAAACATACATGGCAGCCCCAAAATTGGTAGCGTCGGTAGATACCAATCGCCAACCTTCCTTTGTATAGGTATCCAGTTTTTCCTGAATTTCTGCTTTTGATGAATTTACAATATGATTTTTGTCAAGGGTCAACTTTGAGTAATAAATGAGTGTCTCTACCTTATATTCTTTCATGTGTATCAAATTTAGTTGACCATAAAAAGGGCGTTCGCAAAAAATAATTTTCCATTTTCCCAAAAACCTCGGAACAAGGGATTGTCCACCATATAAATTACCTGACCACGTCCCATTTCTTCGGTACCAAAAATTAAGGTCTCGGCGATTTTTTTCTTTGCTTCACTACCGGCAAATCCGGAAACCGGTTGGTTGGCTCCTTCGGAAAGATAAACCGCACTTCCATTTTCCAAATACTTATAGGAGCGGTCCCCCAATTTTAAAGTGAAATAGCTGTCGTCGTAGCCATATGCCAATGGGTTAGTATTGTCTACACTTGCTTTAAAGATAGCACCGGTAATCTCAGATTTAATCTGATCCCGTTCTGAAATCTCAAAAGATTCTAAATTCAGGGTAGAGTCTATTTTGATTTCTTTTTCCTTTATGGAAAAGGCTTTATCGGAAGAGAGTCCGTCAATGGCACCGCCCATTGCTATGAGTTTTCCTCCACGTGTAACCCAATCCTTGATTTTTTCCATCACGCTTTCTGATAGGAAATTTTTATAGCCCCAGCCATCAGGTAAAATTAGGATATCGTATTTGGTAAGATCTACCCGGCTAAAATAATCTTCATCCAATACGGATATGGGATAGTTCAACTGCTGTTCGAAAAAGTTCCATATTTCACCAAAACGAAGTGTAGAGGTCGGTTCTCCGGAAAGAACGGCAATATTCAAATTTTGTATGACATCCACATAACTAGAGCCGAAATCCGTCCCACTTTCAACAAAGCCCGTGTTGGTTGAGAGGAGACTTTTGGTGTTGTTACGGGATGCATTTTCCAGTATTTTTGTAAAATCCTTTACATTCTTATTATCACTTTTAGTAATGATAAGGGTGCCTCGCTCATGCTTGGTTCCATTTAGGGTGAAGGGTTTTCGAGCGTAACGTACGCGTACTTTGTTTCGTAATAATTCCGCCAAGAATCTTGCATCCTTCATGCTGTTCCAATCGGCCAGATACGCATAGCTATCGGGTTCTACTGCTCCGTAGGTTTTAGTGCCCATAGTTGAACTAATGGCGCCAATACTATTTTCACTGGCAATCGCGTCCAATCCATATGCATAGGGAAGTGACCATGCCGTGATATCATAGGTAACCGAATCGCTTAGCTTTGCCATTGGTTCGAACAAAACCTTGACCAAAGTGCTTTTGGGTTGGTCTGAGGAGATGATCATGCTTTCATCGGTACTTTTTAGTGTACCTGATTTACCTGTATTGTATTTATATCCTTTAACGGTACTGTTGCCTCCTATTTGAAACTCTATTTCGTGTTGGCTTAATAATTTGGCTAAAGACTCTATTTTATCCGGATTTCCATTAAGCACATAGCTGCTGTATTTGTAATCCTTTTTTTGATAGAATTTTTTGAATTCCTCGTTCAACTTTGTTACATTTTTTGAGGCTACTTCTACCGTTGAAAGTCCTGTAGTATGGTGATGGGCAATACGGTCCTTTAAGGTAAGGGTGTCCCCAATGCTAGTTACAATCCCTAATCCGGCCCGGCCACTCCCGCCTTGTTCATAAGTCATCCCAATACCACCATTATAGGTGGGGTACGTATCTCCATAACTAGGGTAAAGCAAATCAAAGACCTCTTTGGTAAAATAGAACCAGCCATTTTCATCAAAATACTTGGCGTGGTTTTTACCAATGGTTACCTGAAATTCTCTTTGGAAATCGGTTATTACTTCATGGAAAGGTTCTGCCGCTGGCGCAAAATAATATGGGTTATCCACTCCTTGTTCGTGAAAATCAACATGTACGTGGGGCAACCATTTGTTGAACTGTTTTAAGCGCTGCTGACTTTCTACTTGTGTAAGCCAAGCCCAATCACGGTTTAAATCGAACATGTAATGATTGCTACGACCGCTCCACCAGCCTTCATGATGTTCCGTGCTATAAGGATCAACTTGGTAAGGTGTGTTTTTATATTGGTTGTACCAATTAACGTAGCGGTCACGGCCATCGGGGTTAATACACGGGTCGATCAGTACAATAACGTCTTCTAGATAACTGCTTTTTGTAGTCAATAATTCATAGATGGTCTGCATGGAGGCTTCGGTACTCACGCTTTCATTACCATGTACATTATAGCTGAGCCAAACGATACCCTTGTTAGGCATGCCTTCCCCTCTCATACTTTTCATGTGTTCTAGCCGAATATTTTCCAGGTTCCCCATATTGGCTTTAGTGGAAATGGTGGCTAATAGCAATGGCCTACGTTCGTTGGTTTTCCCGTACTCAATTAGGTTTATTCGCTCAGGTTCCGCTGCTGCCAAGTAGTTGTAATAATCTACTACTTGATGATGCCTTGTGAACTGTGTTCCCAATTCATAGCCCAAAAACTCTGATGGGGATTTCAATTGAGCTAAAGATAATAGGGGAAATAAAAGAAGGGTATACTTTAAAAATAGTTTCATAGAATTTATTTATGAGCCGAAAAAGCCAAATCTATTAAATTATCTTCAGAATTACCTTTTTAGAAACCGGATTTCAACGAGTATTTAGGTATTTAATACTTTCCGTAATTAACGTATTTTTAAGATCTG
>JBBSKR010000062.1:0-17784 GCA_038256135.1 Flavobacteriales bacterium
TTCGAAACCAAGAAATTGGTCTATTTGCCTTTGAAATTCAAAGGTTGACTTACTGGTTTTCGAAATTATTACAGGCTGAGCAAGTTATAATAGGCCCTCCTATATTTTTGCACATACATTTTTACGTAATTCCATAGTTGGATTGGAATACCAATTAAATTATTTGTAAACGGACGAATATTTTTCATAAGTAAGAGATTTATAATGTCATATAAAGTTCAGTAAATAACTTTTAATTTACAATTAGTTAACGTTAAATTTACATTTAAATTGTGTTAAAAGTTATCAAGTTGCGGTTTTTAATCCCATTGACCGTAGGCGGGCGTATAGAGAAATGGGAAAACAGAAGATCCTTGAAAGTTGTATTCAGCTTGTAGGATAACTTAACATACCTTGTACTTAAGGCTCGATTGTTTATTTTATAATAGAGATGTTGATGATTGGCAAAGGGATGCGAAAATAAAAGGCCTTCAACCATGCTTCTGGTTAAAGGCCTTTTGCTTAAATTATCGAGTTTTACTCGATAATCGAGATTTAAATACTCTGAGGCTTGATTCGAAATTTTAAGGTTGTTTTCCAACAATGCCTCGTGGGCTTGCCCCGAGGTAGTTTACTCACTCCATGGCGGAACAACGCCGTTTGATCTGGCGTAGGCAATCAACTGCCCTTTGTGTTCCCCATTATGTTCCATAATCGCTAAAAGGCCACCTAGTTTATTCATTTTCATAAATCCGAAATCGACTTCTTGATTCAATTCCCCGTCCGCTACCATGGTAATCTTTTCAAGAACAAATTCATTCGATTTTTTTAGGGTTGCGATGATATTATCCTTGCCCTGGATTTTACCGATGCTCATCATATCAACATCTTCTGGCGGAGCAAACCCCATTTTAGAGGCTAGATAGTAATTGGCGCCAGCAATATGTAAAAGTGCTTCCCTAACAGAATTCACCCCTTCTGCCGGTCTCCAATCGTATGTGTCTTCAGGAAAAGCCTCTGCAAGTTGAATGACTTGAGACTGGTTGCCTGTTAATACGACTTTAATAGTGTTTTGGGTCAAATCTTCCTGGGCATGCATAAGGCATCCGGAAAGCAATACTGCAATTAGTAGTAACTTTTTCATATCTAGTGTGTTAAGCTTGTTTAAAAATGGAAATCGGTCGTTCTAAAGTAACTTTGATATTAAAGGAAATCATAAAAAAAAGGCTGAAAGTTAATTCAGCCTTTTCAGTTTATTTATCCTAAAAATGGATATCTATAATCTGTTGGGGTAACAAAAGTTTCCTTAATCAATCTTGGGGAAACCCAACGCAAAAGATTTTGGGCCGATCCCGCCTTGTCGTTGGTTCCGGAAGCCCGCGCACCACCAAAAGGTTGCTGCCCTACAACGGCCCCTGTGGGTTTATCATTTATATAGAAATTACCAGCACAATTTTGAAGGGCTTTGGTGGCCTCTTCAATAGCGTACCTGTCCTTTGCCAAAACAGCTCCGGTGAGGGCGTACTCAGAAGTGCTATCTACCAACTCCAAGGTTTTGCCCCAATCGGTATCGTCGTAAACGTAAACAGTTACCACGGGCCCAAAAAGTTCGGTTTCCATCGTGGTATATTTAGGGTCGGTTGTAACGATTACGGTAGGTTCAACAAAATATCCTTTTGATTTGTCATAACTACCACCAGCATAAATTTCGGCATTTTCATCTTCCTTGGCTTGGTCAATGTATTTTACGAGTTTGTCAAAGGAACCTTCGTGGATTACGGCGGTTATAAAATTGGACATATCCTCTGGTGATCCGGGTTTATTGAAGGACGCAATATCTTTTTTTACAAATTCCAATATCTCTTTTGAAGTGGATTTAGGTAAATACACCCTAGAAGCGGCACTACATTTTTGACCTTGAAACTCAAAGGCTCCTCTAGAAATGGCTGTAGCTACTTGTTTGGTATTTGCGGTCGGATGCGCTAGTATGAAATCTTTACCACCAGTTTCACCTACGATTTTCGGATAGGTTTTATAGTTGTGGATGTTATTACCTATTTGTTTCCATAATTCCTTAAAGACATGTGTAGAGCCCGTGAAATGGATTCCTGCAAAATCTGGACTGGCTAAAACGGTATCCGTAATCATTACCGGATCACCGTATACGACATTAATGACACCGTCAGGTAGGCCAGCTTCCTTAAAAATATCAACGATTACCTTAGCAGAGAATATTTGACTATCGCTTGGTTTCCATACAACTACATTACCCATCATGGCAGCACTTGCAGGAAGATTTCCAGCTATTGCAGTGAAATTAAAAGGTGTTACGGCATAAACAAATCCTTCTAGAGGTCGATACTCAACACGGTTCCAGATACCTTCTGCAGAGTCTGGTTGTTCCTCATAAATTTGGGTCATGTATTCCACGTTAAAACGCAAGAAATCAATTAATTCACATGCGGCATCTATTTCCGCTTGATGAATGTTTTTGGATTGGGCGATCATAGTGGCCGCATTGATTTTTGCACGGTATGGACCTGCTATTAATTCGGCAGCTTTTAAAAATATGGCCGCACGTTGTTCCCATGTTAGGTTGGCCCAAGCGGCTCTTGATTCCAAACAATTATCGATGGCAGATTTTACGTTTTTCTTGTCGGCAACATGATAGCTACCCACAATATGCTGATGATCATGTGGTGGCGACATAGGTTTGGTATTTCCCGTACGCACTTCTTCAGAACCTATGTACATAGGTACATCAACAGTAGCATTAAAATATGTTTTGTATTGCTCTAGAACGGCCTCTCTTTCCGAGGAGCCTGGTTCATAGCTTTTAATTGGTTCGTTAAATGCAGTTGGAACTTGAAAAAAACCTTTACCCATAGTCAAATATTTAAATTATAAAATTGACCAAAGGTACTAAAATGGGAGTGTACTTAAAACTAATTGAAGATAAAATGGGTTTAGTTCAAGGCAAATGGAGCACTAAATTTGAACGTAGGGATATATACCCTGAATTTGTCCGAGGTTTTAAAATTCACCATGTTATAAAATCCCTTCATTGCTCCAATTGGGGATGTTAGCAAACAGCCGGAATTATAGGTGTGGGAATCCCCGGGTTGAATGACCGGTTTTTTACCGATAACACCTTCCCCGTCCAAAGTTTCCATATCGTTTAGTGAATCATAGATTTTCCAATGACGAGAGGTTAGTTGAACGGCATCCTTGCTTTGGTTTTCGATGGTAATGGTATACCCGAATGCATAATGCATTTTGTAGTTTTTAAAAAAAGTTCCTTCAAAACTGGTTTGAACTGAAATTTTTATGCCTTTGGTAACTTGTGTTATCATCATTGTTTAATACGTAAATACGCTTGCCGCTATTAATATAATTATCGCAATACCTCCTAAGATAAAAAAAATCGAGTTAAGAAAGACATATTTTAAAATCGTTTTAACTCTTCCTTGCTGATAGAAATTCCGCATCGCTTTATAAAGGTAGATAGCGAATATCAAACTAAATAAACCTTCGCTATCAATTTTAAATATAGCATTTACCAAATAGCTAACAATGAGCAAGATAAACAATAACGATTGATTGTGAAAGCTAAAGATCAAATGATCGGTATAAGTATATTTTTTTCTGATATAGACCATCCATATGAAAATCGTGAAAACCGGAAGAAAGAAAAATGTCGCAAATGGTAATTTCGAAATAATCTCGTTAAAGAAAGTTCCGGGTCTTTCCTCAATCTTTACAGCGCTTCTAGAAAGCCTGAAAGCTATCTCATTCTCCCTACTGTTCGGAATGGTATATTTTTCCTCGGCTTCCTTAAAAGTAAAGATGGCATCTTTTTTTAGCAAGGTCCTATAGAATTCTATCTTGGAGCTTAATCTTGAAAAATAGGACTTATCGTTTATAGTGCTGAAATGTCTTTTAGGGTCGGCTAGTATGGTTGAATCTTTTTGGCTTATAATCGTATTAATGGTTCTATCCAATTGCAGTGAGTCCAAAACGGCCATAACATTTCTCTTCTCTTCCCCGTTGCTGAATTCAATAGTTCCGATTTCCTTTTTTAGATCAACATCAGAGAATGAATTCTTATTGGCATTGTTGTTCAGGTTTTCGAAGTCGTTCCCAAAACCAATTAAAAGAAAGTAGATAATGGCCAAACTTAATAGAAAACGGAAAGGATTGGTATAGGATAGACGTTTCCCCGCAATATACTCCCTGGTGATTTTACCAGGCCTCCAAAGTAAGGCGGTCAATGTTTGTAATAATTTGGAATCGTATGAAAACACATTGGAAAAGAACTCCTTAAAAAAATCTGAAATGGTAAGTTTTTTGGTGTTATTGGCTTGGGAGCAATTGGGGCAGTATTTATCGCTTAAATCTAAGGGATGACCACAATTAAGACAATCAACCCCTCTGTATTTTAGCCCGAAGCGGCCCGTGGTTTTAACGGTTGGTTTATTTTCCATACACTATGAAAAACGAAAGGTTACATTTAGTTGGTAATATTTCGTGAATTTGCGGAGCCAACTCCTATTAAACTATCGTACATATCTCCGAAATTACGGTAATAAACAAGAATCAAGTAGTTGTTTTCGGTAAAATGAAAATTACCACCAACTGAGTTGAGTTTTATATTTTCACCATTTTTTAGAACGTATTTATAGTTGTAAAAACCTTGTTTCATTTTTATGGTCGTCTCCATCATGCCGTTTTCTACATTATAGATCATTTTGTTTTCCTCCATAAGGGCATAGTTATTAAATCTCCCAAAAACGTATGCTTCGTCCAAGGCGATTAATTCCGAATAGGGAAAACTAAAATGAACATTGGTATATTCTGCTTCCCTAGACGCATTGTCGCCCTGTAGGGTTCTAATCACAAAATCACCATTGATATCGGGAAAATAGGTGTAGGGATCATCATATCTATATTCATCCGAGAATAGGTAATGGTTATACAGTTCCGTAACATCTATTCTTGAAATTTGGGAACTTGGAGCCCGCAGATCGCTGGTATCGAATAATAAAAATTCGTTTCCTCCAAAAAATGCGGTCTCCTGGTCATATTTATAGACCAATTCATTGCCCAAAGTGTATTGTGGTTGAATATTATAAATGGCGTTTGGCCAATAGTAATTTTGTAGTATGGCCACTTTTACTTCTTTCTTGGGATTTATCAATCGTAAATTGGGCGATATGATGCTAAATTGGACTACCTGCTTCTCATTAAGGAAATTGAAATCCCTGGATCTTTTGATGGTAGCGCCAACATTAACGAGGTCTTTATAGACTACAAACCGTCTCGAGAATTGAAGCTCATAGCTGCTGTTGTAAATTTCCAAAAGGTAATTGCCGGTAACTTCAAGCCGTACATTATCGTTGGGTATGGTCAATTGGTAGTTGGAATAGGTTTCCAAAGTAGTGTAACTATTTTCGTAATTTATAATTCGCTGGTTATCAACACCATCCAAATATTGGGATTTTAATAGGGCAGATTTAGTCCAGTCGTAATCACAATGGGTTATTTGATAATAATAGTCTTGTTCGTTGGCCAAAAGATCATCGAATTCAAGGTAAATAGGCTCGCCAATTTTAATTATTGGAAACTGATCTTCTGTTGGTCCTTTAAAGATGATGGATTTTATATTCTCTGGTGGATTTACCTCTTCCTGCACCTGTGCGACTAGGTTGTGGAGGAAAAAGAGGCATAAGATATGTTTAATAAAAATACGCATTAGATCGCTTTTTTTTAGGTAAAGGTAAACAAAAACGATGCCCAATAAATATACCTCGTTGTAATGTCTAAATTATAGGTTAATAATTATGAAAACGAAGTTTTTGTACTTAAATTTGCTCAAATTTTGTTAACCTAAAGGTCTACACGCACATGTCTAAAGACATTAGTATTAAAAAAGGGCTCAACATTAACCTTGTGGGTGCCGCAGAACAGACGACTTCAAAGGCTGTTTTGAGTAATGTTTATGCCATCCAGCTAAGCGATTTTCATGGTATTACCCCTAAAATGATGGTAAAACAAGGCGTTGAGGTAAAAGCTGGAGAGCCTTTGTTCTATAATAAAAACAGGGAGGAAATGCTCTTTGTTTCTCCTGTAAGCGGTGAGCTCATTGAGATAGAAAGAGGAGATAGGCGACGTATTTTGACACTAAAGATTTTAGCTGATAAAACCCAGGAATCAACGATCAACGATACCGTAGTTATTGAAAAGGCATCTAAAAAGGACATAAAGGCGACGTTGTTGAAAGGAGGCTGTTGGCCATTTATTAAACAACGACCTTATGATGTGGTAGCAAATCCGGATACTACACCGAAGGCAATTTTTATTTCTGGGTATTCGAGCGGCCCACTACAGGCCGATTTGGATTATGTGCTGCAAGGAAAAGAAAAGGAATTGCAGGCGGCCATTACAGCTTTGGGTAAGTTAACGCCCGGAAAGGTTCATGTCTCGGTCGGCAAGTCGGGTAATTCCCCTTTGACTTCGTTGAAGGGAATAGCATTGCACATGGTATCAGGGCCTCACCCTGCAGGTTTGGTCGGTACGCAAATCAATAAGCTGGATCCCATTAATAAAGGAGAACTTGTTTGGACCGTTTCGGCTCAAGATTTGATAATTATAGGGGAGTATTTACTTACAGGTAAATTCAATGCAGAACGAATGGTGGCGCTTGCCGGATCATCTGTCAAGGCACCCAAATATTACACAACGAAAATTGGAGCTGAAATTTCTACTTTCCTTTATGCCAGTGGTGTGAATGAAGAGAATTTCAGGGTCATCAATGGTGACGTACTTACCGGTGCCAGAAGTAAGCCAGATGGCTATTTGGGCTATTATAATAATACCGTAACGGTGATTCCGGAGGGAGATGACTATGAATTCTTTGGATGGAACAAACCAGTTTTTGATAAAATTTCATCGACTAGGGCGTTGACTTTTTCGTGGTTGCAGCCGAGCAAAAAATACGAACTTGATACGAATACCAATGGAGAGCATAGGGCCTTTGTGGTAACTGGGCAGTATGAAGAGGTATTCCCAATGGATATCTTTCCAATGCAATTACTAAAGGCTTGTATGGTAGGGGATTTGGACGAAATGGAACAATTAGGCCTTTATGAAGTGGCTCCTGAAGATTTTTCATTAACTGAGTTTATATGTATTTCCAAACAACCGCACCAAAAGATTATTAGGGAGGGGTTGGATTTCATGCAAAAAGAAATAGGATAAGAAATGGGTTTTAAAGATAAATTACACGAATTTAAGCTAAAATATCAGGATAAAAAGATGGCTCCTGCCTTCAATGCTATCCATACTTTTTTGTTTACACCAAATGAAACTACCCATGCAGGTGGTACTCATGTCAAGGCTGCCGATGATTTAAAACGGACCATGAATACAGTAATCCTTGCATTGATACCCATATTGGTGTTTTCGATGTTCAATGCCGGGTATCAGTATTATTCCGCGATCAATGGTTTTCCTTCCGATTTTTCGGTAATGCGTGATTTTATTACTTGGGATAATTTTTGGATCGGAATCGTAAATGTACTGCCATTGGTAATTGTCTCTTACGGAGTAGGCCTTTTGGTAGAATTTATTTTTGCCGTAATAAAAGGTCATGAAGTGGAGGAAGGGTATTTGGTAACAGGTATGCTAGTACCGCTGATTGTTCCAATAGATACGCCCTTATGGATGTTGACCGTAGCCGTTGTTTTCGGTGTGGTTATCGGGAAAGAGGTTTTTGGAGGTACAGGAATGAATATATTGAATCCTGCATTAACGATTAGAGCATTTCTTTTCTTCGCTTATCCAACTTGGATGAGTGGTGATAAGGTGTGGGTACATGGTGCACGCCAGCGATCCGAAGAAATTTTGGCAGGTACAACCAATGCCGATGCCATTTCGGGTGAAACCATTTTAGGATATTTGTCACAGAATAATGAGGCGGCCATGATGGCAAAGTATAGTGTATCTGATATGTTCTTCGGATTTATTCCTGGTTCGGTAGGGGAAACTTCCGCGTTTCTATGTCTTTTGGGAGCGGCTTTCTTGATTTTCAGTAAAATAGCTAGCTGGCGTATTATGGTCAGTGCAGTCATTGGGTCATTGGTAATGGGCTATATCTTCAACTTGGTAGTCGATTTTGGTTGGATCGGTGAAACGAGTAAGTTTTATGGCTTGATGAGTTTCGATTTTTGGAAACATCTTATCGTAGGAGGTCTGGCGTTTGGTATAGTTTATATGGCCACTGATCCGGTTTCCGGTTCACAGACTACCCGTGGAAAATGGTTCTATGGATTTTTTATCGGGTTTATTTCCGTAATGATACGTGTCTTTAACCCGGCCTATCCAGAAGGGGTGTTCTTGGCTATTTTGTTGATGAACGTTTTTGCACCGACCATCGACCACTATGTGATTCGGGGCAATATTAAAAATAGGATGAAACGCTTGAAAAATGCCACTATCTATCCAAAGGATTCAGATAGTAAGGCAGAGGAACTTAAAGCTGAAACAGTTTAATTATGGCAATAGATACGGATAAGAATGTTTACACAGTAGTTTTTGCCGCTGTAATGGTGGTGGTGGTAGGGTCGATCCTTGCTTTTTTAGCCTCAGGCCTACGTCCAAATATTAAGGAGAACGAGCGTTTTGAAAAACAGCAAAATATTCTTTATGCAATGGGGGTAAGCGAAAATGGGGATGACTCTGGTAGCGTAAATTTTGTACCTACCGATAAAGTAGAAGATGAATTTTCCCAATACATCAAAGAACAGTTGGTCATTGAAGGGGATAAAATCTCGCAAGACGATGAAGCATTTTTGATTGATTTGAAAAAGCAATTGGCTAACATTAAAAAAGGTCAAGATTATAAGTTGCCCCTCTTTATAGGAGAAAAGGATGATAATAAATATTATATTATCCCTATGTACGGGAAAGGACTTTGGGATGCGATTTGGGGTTTTATCGCTCTGGATGAAACCATGACGGTTCAAGGCGTTTATTTTGACCATAAAGGTGAAACTCCGGGCTTAGGCGCCAATATTAAAATGCGTTATTTTATGGACGATTTTGAAGGGGAATCTATTTTGAGAGGAACGCAATATGCAGGTATTTCCGTGGCAAAGGGAAACAACGACCCACTGAACAAAAGAAAGGATGATAATGCGGTAGATGCTTTGGCAGGGGCTACCATAACGGGTAACGGAGTCTCCGCTATGATCAAGGAAAGCGTTCAATTATATAAACCTTATTTAGAAACAATTAGAGCAAAGTAATATGGCACTACTCTCAAAAAAAGATACTAATCTTATTATGGATCCGCTTGCGGACAACAATCCTATCACGATTCAAGTATTAGGTATTTGTTCGGCATTGGCGATAACTGCAGAATTAATGGCTTCGGTAGTGATGGCTATCTCCGTTGTATTCGTGTTAGGAGTGGGCAATGTGGTCATATCATTGATGAGGAATATCATACCCTCTAAAATTAGGATCATTGTCCAGTTGATTGTTGTCGCTACTTTAGTGATTATAGTTGATCAAGTACTCAAAGCATTTGCATACGAACTTAGCAAGACCCTGGCGGTTTTCGTTGGGTTGATCATCACCAATTGTATCATTATGGGTCGCTTTGAAGCATTTGCCTTGGCGAACGGACCATGGCGTTCGTTTTTGGACGGGATTGGGAATTCGCTCGGCTATGGCGTAATATTGGTAATCGTTGGGTTTTTTAGGGAACTTTTGGGCTCAGGTACGTTATTTGGATTTCCGGTATTTGGCGATCCAATTATGAAGACGGGATTGTATGCTACCGGTTATGAAAATAATGGCTTCATGATTATTCCCCCAGCTGCGTTAATTGTGGTTGGTATTATCATTTGGGTGCAACGTTCCAGAAATCCCGCCCTGTTAGAGGAAAATTAAATTAAAGTCTGAAAAGGTAAAAGGAAGAAAGTAAAAAATCAATATCGAATACATCTTTTGTTACTTAACAACGAACAACGAACAACGAACAACGAACAACGAATAACGAACAACGAACAACGAACAACGAACAACGAACCACCGGTACCGATTATTTAATTAAAAAATTATGTTAGAGCATATAGAATTATTTTTTAAGTCCATTTTTATTGACAACATGGTTTTTGCCGTGTTCTTGGGAATGTGTTCCTATTTGGCGGTATCCAAAAAAGTTGCTACGGCAATAGGGCTAGGTGCTGCGGTAATATTCGTTTTGGCAGTCACTGTTCCCTTAAACTGGTTATTGGACAAGTATTTGTTGCAAGATGGGGCACTGGTTTGGTTGGGACCTGAATATGCCGATTATAATCTTGGCTTTCTCTCCTTTATCCTGTTTATCGCAACCATTGCGACCATGGTACAATTGGTAGAGATCGTAGTAGAGAAATTCTCACCTTCATTGTATAATTCATTGGGAATTTTCTTGCCGTTAATTGCGGTAAACTGTGCCATTCTGGGGGGTTCTTTGTTTATGCAGGCAAGGGATATTGAAACCTTCGGCTTGGCTTTGAATTACGGGATAAGTTCCGGTATCGGCTGGTTTTTGGCTATTTTGACCATTGCCGCCATACGGGAAAAAATCAGGTATAGTAATGTTCCTGCACCGCTTAGGGGCTTGGGCATCACGTTTATTATTACAGGTCTCATGGGTATTGGTTTCCAAAGTTTTGGTGGAATGTTGACCGGTGGTGATGACGCCATGGAAGCTGCAGATGAGAAAATAAGCAACAGTGTAGCTCCCGAAGAAATCATTCCAGAGAAAGAAGTGGTAGATAAGAAGCCAGAGGAAGATGTGGTAGAAAAGAATGCGGAAATTGACGACAAAGTAATTTCTTATAACGACGTAAACAAATAGGTATGATTTTAGCTGCAAGTACTGGCGGAACAATATTAATAACCGTAGTATCATTTCTAATATTATTAATGGCATTGGTGGCGTTACTTTTGTTTACAAAACAAAAACTTTCTCCATCAGGCCCTGTGACCCTCACCATCAATGGTGAAAGGAAGATTGAAGTGTCATCAGGGGGATCCTTGTTATCTACCTTGGGTAACCAAAAAGTATTTTTACCATCTGCTTGTGGCGGTGGTGGAACCTGTATTCAATGTGAATGCCATGTACTCGCTGGTGGAGGAGAGGCCTTACCTACAGAAACGCCTCATTTTTCTAAAAAGGAATTGAGTCAAGGTGCACGCTTGGCCTGTCAGGTAAAAGTGAAACAGGATATGGAAATTACCATTCCAGAAGAAGTATTCGGTATCAAAAAATGGCCCGGTAAGGTAGTCCGTAACTATAATGTAGCATCATTTATTAAGGAGTTCGTTATAGAGATTCCCGAAGATATGAACTATAAGGCCGGGGGATATATACAGATTGAGATTCCAAAGTGTGAAGTAAAGTTCGCTGATATGGATATTACCGCACATCCTGAAGAACATGAAACTCCAGATAAATTTAAAGCGGAATGGGATAAGTTTAATTTGTGGCCTTTGGTAATGAAAAATCCTGAGACGGTTGAAAGAGCGTATTCTATGGCATCTTTTCCGGCTGAAGGAAGGGAAATCATGTTGAATGTGCGTATTGCTACGCCACCATGGGATCGTTCCAAAAATGGCTGGATGGAGGTGAACCCAGGGATTGCATCTTCCTATATCTTCGGATTGAAAGAAGGGGATGAAGTAATTATCTCAGGACCTTATGGTGAATTTTTCATCCATGAATCCGACTCAGAGATGTTGTATGTAGGTGGTGGTGCAGGAATGGCGCCGATGCGTTCCCATTTATATCACTTATTCAAAACACTAAAAACCGAAAGAAAAGTAAGTTATTGGTATGGAGGTCGATCTAAGCGTGAATTATTTTACCTAGATCACTTTTATAAACTGGAAAAGGAGTTTCCTAATTTCAAGTTTTACTTGGCCCTTTCTGAGCCAATGGAAGAGGATAATTGGAAAGTAAAAGAAAATATCGATGCTGCCGGTGATGGCTTTGTTGGCTTTATTCACAATTGCGTAATTGATAATTACTTAAGTCACCATGAGTCTCCAGAAGATATAGAATTATATTTCTGTGGGCCACCATTAATGAACAAAGCAGTGCAAAAAATGGGAGAGGATTTTGGCATCCCAGATGAGCATATCCG
The DNA here is from genome assembly GCA_038256135.1 of Flavobacteriales bacterium. GTDB lineage: Bacteria > Bacteroidota > Bacteroidia > Flavobacteriales > Flavobacteriaceae > Maribacter. Next base: position 12,177 of record JBBSKR010000062.1, read on the forward strand.
TTTTGATGATTTTGGAGGATAGGGATTAGCCTTATTTACTAACCGTATAACCGATATGTTTCATATCGGTTTTTTTATAAATTTTAATTGAATGCATGTTTTAACGGAACAAGAACTCCATAACTTAGCAATGAATATTGTGGGCAAGCAATTAGAGGTAGACGGATTTGAATTTTTGGCGGTCAATAGTGAGCTTCGCAAAAACCCTCAATTCGTTTGTACCAAAGATAAAAAGTTACGTTTTGTGGTAGTTAAGGCAGTAGGTTACCCTGGTGATCCTACCGATATGGAATTTTTTAGGGCAGACTTGAATAAAATGAAGGAACATGCGCTTAAATTTGAGGCGAGCACCTTTTATGCAGGGGTTGGGTTGGTAAATGCCGTCGATTATAACTTACCGGTTTATTTGGATGAAGAATATATTGTTGATTATGAGGGATTAGTTGAAATATGAACAAGTTCTATATTGTTTTCGGAATTGCTATAGGGGTATTATTTTCATGCACGGAAACGCAACATAGCGGGTACCGTAACGATAATGTTGGAGCGGCTCTAGGAACCTCCTATCGTATTATAAGTATAACCCACCAACCAATCGAACTTCAGAAACACATAGATTCGGTTTTTACGGTTATTAACCAATCCTTGTCTACCTATATTCCTAGTTCCGATATTTCAAGAATAAATGATGGGGATAGTACGGTGGTAGTGGATAAAATGTTCCTCGAAGTCTTTTCATTATCGAAAAAGATATATGCCGAAACGGATGGATTTTTTGACCCCACTGTCGGTACCTTGGTTAACGCGTGGGGTTTTGGTCCCGAAGGTCAAATAGCATTGGACAGTCTTAAAGTGGACAGTTTGTTGCATTATGTTGGTTTTGATAAAGTTACGCTAACTTCCAAAAAGGAGGTAATAAAGGCTAATCCGAATATATATTTGGATTTCAATGCCATTGCCAAAGGCTATTCCATAGATAGACTGGCAGCCATGTTGGACGGCAATGGAATTGAAAATTATTTAATAGAAGTCGGTGGCGAATTGGTGGCTAAAGGTAGGAATACGATTAAGGACAAATTGTGGGTAGTCGGTATTGATGATCCCGAGATGCAATTGGAACGCAATACAAAGCTTTTAATACATCTCAACAATAAAGCTTTGGCCTCATCAGGAAACTATAGAAAGTTTAGGATAGATGAAGCTACCGGTAAAAAGTATGTTCATACCATCAATCCAAAAACGGGGTTCACACAGAATTCCAACACCCTCGCCGTTACAATTTTAGCAAATGACTGTGCTACGGCAGATGCCTATGCTACCGCTTTTATGGCCATGGATTTGAGTGCAGCTTTTAAGCTCATCAATCAAAATATCAATCTGGAAGCCTATATCGTTTATTTGGATGAACATGGGGAGACCCAAGAATTTTTGACCAAAGGATTTAAGGAATTGGTATTGGATTGACTATTTCTCAACATAGGGTATCACTTCACCTTTTGCCAATCTAAAACGCTCAATTTCGGCTGAACTAAGTTGTTGGGTAAATTCGATTTCTTTCACTTTAAAACCTACGCTCCTCAATTTATCAAAATAGTCCCTACCATAAATACGAACATGGTCATATTGACCGAATATTTTCGCACGTTCCTGTTTATCCGATATCGAATTATCCTCAAAGGTTTTTCCCCTACTCAAATCTTGTGGAATTTGAATAATCCCCCAACCCCCAATTTTTAAAATGCGATATAATTCTTTCATCGCCTTGGTGTCATCGGGAATATGTTCCAATACATGGTTACAAAGAATAACATCAAAAGTACTATCCTCAAAGGGAAGATGGCAGATATCCGCTTTTACATCCGCCAGAGGTGAATTTAAATCGGTGGTGGTATAGGTCAGATTCTTCAATTTCCTAAATCTCTTGTAAAAAGCCTGCTCTGGTGCAAAATGTAAAACCTGCAAAGGTGCGGTAAAAAAGTTGGTTTCTTTTTGAAGAAACAGCCAGAGCAGCCGATGTCTTTCCAAAGAGAGGGTGGAAGGGGAGAGCACGTTTTCCCGAGAATTTTCATAGCCGTAAGGTAAAAAACTACGAAAGGTTTTTCCGTCGATAGGATCTTCGTAGGTATTGCCCCTATAATATATGGTAAATAGGGGTTTTACGAGATAGCTAAAAGAGATTAAAACGGGTCTAGGAATTAGATTGAGGAAAAATTTAAAAATTTTCTTCATTTTATAATGCCCTAGCGAGTTGCTTTTGTAGCTGTAAACTCATCTTCCTCATCGCTTTCAATACCCAATGCCTCGTAAATATAGCGATAGGTGGATAATAACTCTGGCTTACCGTTGACTAGGGCCACATCGTGCTCAAAATGCGCGCTAGGTTTTCCGTCTGCGGTCAAGATGCTCCAACCATCTTTTAGCTGTTTGATATTTTTGGTGCCCATATTGATCATCGGTTCTATGGCTACCGTCATTCCTTCTACGAATTTTTTACCCCTACCGCGTTTGCCGTAGTTCGGCATTTCCGGACTTTCATGAAGGTTTTTGCCAAGTCCGTGTCCTACCAGCTCCCTAACCACGCCATAACCATGGCTTTCGCAATAATGCTGTATGGCATAGCCTACATCCCCTACACGGTTACCGACCTTAAATTCACGTATTCCGATGTAAAGGGATTCCTTGGTAATTTTCAACAGTTTTTTGGTTTCTTCAGCTACTTCGCCAACTTCGAAAGTATAGGCATGATCCCCGTAGTATCCATTTTTTAATGCACCGCAATCCACAGAAATAATATCGCCATCCTTTAAGGGTTCGAAATTCGGGATGCCATGCACTACTTGTTCATTGGGACTCATATTGAGCGTATTGGGAAAGTCGTACATTCCCAGAAAACCCGGTGTTGCACCGTGGTCCCGTATAAAATCCTCGGCCAGTTTGTCCAAATACAGTGCATTCACCCCTGGTTTTATCTCAGCAGCCAGCATTCCTAAGGTTTTGGAAACAATAAGCGCGCTTTCCCGCATCAATTCAATTTCCTCGGCTGTCTTAATTTTTATCATTTTTACTTGTAATTCGGTTTCAACGCAAGCTATTGTTATACCAATGACTTCTGGGTCATAAATTCTGATTGGGGAACCCCCATTAATTTTAAAATGGTCGGGGCAATATCAGCCAGTACTCCATCATTAATATAGTCTATGTCCTTATCCACTAGAATTAAAGGAACCGGGTTGGTGGTATGGGCCGTATTTGGACTACCATCGGGGTTGATCATGGTTTCACAGTTACCGTGGTCTGCAATAACAATTACGGAATAGTCATTTTCAAGGGCCGTGGTAATTACATCCTTGGCACATTCGTCCACTGTTTCACATGCCTTGACGGCAGCTTCCATAACTCCGGTATGTCCAACCATATCCGGATTCGCAAAATTCAAACAAACAAAATCGACAACACCTTTTCTAAGTTCAGGGACTATTTTATCTCGAATCCCGTAGGCACTCATCTCTGGTTGTAGGTCATAAGTCGCTACCTTTGGCGAAGGACACAAAATACGCTCTTCCCCATCAAAAGGAACCTCTCTTCCGCCATTAAAGAAAAAAGTTACGTGAGGGTATTTTTCTGTTTCTGCAATGCGTATCTGTTTTTTCCCTGCCTTCGATAATACCTCACCTAGCGTTTCAATAATATTGTCTTTGAGATACACTATGTGAACATTGTAGAAGGACTCGTCATAATTGGTCAACGTGACATAATATAAATTTAATTTATGCATGTTTTGTTCATGCATATCCTCCTGACTTAAAACTTGGGTCAGTTCCCTGCCACGATCAGTTCTAAAATTGAAGAATATGACCACATCGCCTTCTTTTATGGAAGCAATTGGCGTACCATCCGTATTGGTCATTACAATAGGTTTTATGAACTCATCGGTAACATCATTGTCGTAACTCTTCTGAATCGTTCTCGCGATATCCGTAGATTTTTCACCTTCGGCATTTATGATGACATCATAAGCTTCTTTCACCCGTTCCCAACGTTTGTCCCTGTCCATGGCATAGTATCTACCGATGACCGTGGCTAATTTGGCATTTTTGTCCAAACAGAATTGTACTAAGTCTTCCAGAAATCCTTTCCCACTCCTAGGGTCTACATCCCTACCATCTGTAAATCCATGAACATACATATTTTCAACCCCCGAAGCCTTACCAGCGGTAATCAGTCCTTTAACATGGTTGATATGGCTATGAACACCGCCATCACTTAGTAGTCCTAAAAAATGAACGTTTTTATTGTTTTTCTTGGCATACTCGAAAGCATCTTTTAAGACCGGTTCATCTCTTAAGGTGTTCTCTGCCACCGCTTTATTTATTTTGGCCAAATCTTGATATATGATCCTACCGGCACCTAAATTCATATGGCCGACCTCGCTATTGCCCATTTGACCCTCCGGTAGGCCAACGTTCATGCCGTCAGTTAATAGATTCGCACTGGCATATTTTTTATATAGACTATCGATAAATGGGGTATTTGCTTTATCCACTGCAGAAACTTCCGGGTCGGGAGATTTGCCCCAACCATCCAAAATCATCAAGATTACTTTTTTGTTCATCTTTTTTAAGATTTAAATATCAAAAATAGTATGTTCTGCCTAGTTAAGCTACTAGTTGACTTACCTTTTTTTATAGGATACCCAATCCTTTCTTTTCAATCGTTGATCGCTACATTATGTTAAAATTTAGTTATAAGTCTGTTAAAAATTGAAACAATTTGCTATAACTGCGGTCTAGTTTAGTAGAACAACAATTTATTCATCAATTAAATCATTCATCATGAAAAAAACAATCTTAACACTATCTATGGTGGTTCTCTCCATGGGTACTGGTCTATTGGCCAAAGAAATTAATGGAACACACCGTACGGTCAGCGAAAGGCTACTATCGGAAAGCGAAATCAGTTCGTTCTGTAAAGCCGTAATACAGGGAGATGTGGTCACTGTAAAAAGATTGATATCCCTAGGGGAGGATATCGATCAAAAATCGTTGGGCATGACCCCGGCCATGTTCGCCGCCCGTTATAACAAGGTAGAGATCTTGTCAGTTTTAATAGCACATGGGGCGGACCTTACATTGAAAAGCAACCAAGGGTTTAGCGTAAAAAAATATGCGGAACTATCAAATGCTGCAGAAGCATTGGCTTTGATCGAAACTGCCTTAGGAAGCTAGCTAGCATCAAATCATTCCAAAAAAGGAAAGGCCCGTGACCTGCTTGTTTCAGGTCTTTTCAATTACAAGAACCCCGACACTTTAAAGGAATCAAATCAGCTTTGTTATAAAAAATAGGCTACAGTGCCCATTTCCATTTCGGGGCGAGGATGTTCAATGATGTGTCTATTTCCTCAATGTTAAATATTTATTATTTCTTTCTTAAATTAAGTATAATGTAATTATAGTTGTATAGTTTTAAGATATTAATAAAAAGTAACCCTATTAAAATATAAAAATTATGAAAAATTCAATCTCACTAATGTTCTTGCTAGGTGTTTTCACCGTTGGTGGTTCCTATGCCAATCTTCCAATGAATCCTATAGAATCTGGCATATCAACAA
>JBBSKR010000063.1:0-17488 GCA_038256135.1 Flavobacteriales bacterium
GGTTGATGGTTGACGGTTGACAGTTGACAGTTGATGGTTGATGGTTGATGGTTGACGGTTGACAGTTGATGGTTGATGGGTGACGGTTGACAGTTGACGGTTGATAGTTGACGGTTGATAGTTGATGGTTGATGGTTGAGAAGAAAGAGTGAAAAGTGAAAAGAGAATAGATAAAGGATACAAAATTTAATTTTAACAACAACGGACAACGGACAACGGACAACGGACAACGGACAACGGACAACGGACAACGGACAACGGACAACGGACAACGGACATCCTGTACTGAGCGTAGGCGAAGTAAACAACGAACGAATTTCCCTTAAACATGATCAACAAACGCTTATTGGTAAAAAATTTACTCGCCCATAATGACGAGAATAGTTTTTATGACAAAAAGCGGTTTATTTCTATTGGTGAACGGGAGGGGAAAGCCAAATTTCTTAAGCATGTCTGCGCTCTGGCGAATAGCAATCCCAAAAATAATTCTTTCATTGTGGTAGGTGTTGAGGATGAGGACAATAAAATAGTTGGGGTAGATTTCTTTGATGATAGCAAGATTCAAAATTTAGTCAATGCCTATTTGGATAATCCACCGTTGATTTCCTATGAAAATATTCCGTTTCCACATTTACCGGAAGGTAAGGTGGTGGGCTTGGTTACCATAAAATCCATCGGCAAAGTCTGCACGCTAAGAAAGAATATTTGGAAATACTATGGGGGTTCGGTTTTCTTTAGGGAAGGGAGCATTAGTATGCCAAAGGCCTATAATATTGAATTAAAGGATATCAATTCAGAAGCCGTCACTACTATAGAACAGCATGCCAAAAACAATATTGAACTTACGTTGGACGGGGTTATCGATTTTCTAAATCACCGGCACAAAGACCTGGAAAGCGATTACAAAGTTTTCAAGGAACAATTTGTGGTCTGTTGGGCCGGAAATAAAAAAATATCCAATGGGGAAACCTATTACTATCGGGTAGATATTGAATTGATCAATGAACAGGTAAAATTATTCTATTCCAATTTGGATGAGGTCACCATTAATTTTGATGATGATTCTTTTACGATTATAGAATATGTTCAGTTAGGTCTTGGCCCAAAACAAAGATATTATCCTTTGGAAAAGGTGGTCATTAGTTTTAATGATAATGGGACCTACCAAATTAAGAGCGATTTACTATTTAATCCCCCACAGCACAACGAAAAGGAACTGGTTGAAATCTACAACAATAACAATGCCCTCGTGGCCAAGGTCAGCAGTAACATTGAATTAAAACCATCTGAACTCAAAAGCCTTAAATACTTGGCAAACAGTTATCTCATCTGTTACCTAAACGGTTTTGAGGAAGCTAAGGAACAGATTGAAATGGCCAGAAATATTTTAAAGCCAAAACATCCAGCTATCAATGCTTCCTTAAAGGAAGCGTTACGGGTATTAAGGAAGGTGAGGTATAGTTAGCGGTTTGGATTATGATAGAATTTATGTGGGTAGATTTTGCTGAGTTTTATGTGGCTTTTTAATTTTGTTCATTGATATGTGTAGGTTTTTCTTTGCAACAATAATTGCCTTGTTTTTTCAGCATTCTCAACATCTTCATCGGATAACCATATTTTAATAGTCCGATTTACAAGGTATATTTTTAAATTTGCTTTGTTTTTATAGTTGCCGCCAACTCCAATATCACCTGTAAATAAATCCGCAATCCAACTTAAAGTGGAAATTAACCAATCAGTCCGCTTTTCCTTCAAATCCACATTCTTCAGATATTTAAACAAATAAATTCCGCTGTTTTTTTGGTCAGCTGCATCCATGATTTCAAATTCGTTTTTATCTAGAACAAATTTTAATTTAGGTTTACTCCTTATCTCTAATGTTTGTGTCATTTCAGATTTTAATCAACTTACACGTAAAATAGTTATCTATTCATTATCCACATTTGTTGAAACGGTTTTAAGGGTAACTTGTTATGGATCATTTCGAAGGATTCGCCCGTAAGTAAATCGATGGAATTTTTACCGGTATAAATTCCAAGGGAGAGCAACCAACCGATATCCAAAGTTTCTGTCACTTCGTTAAAATTGCACACTACCCAAACGCTTTCCTTTTCATTACTTCTTTGAAAGACAAAAATATGTGGATTAGGGCAAGAATGAATTTTTACATCATTCGAATCTTCAAATACGGAACGTTCTTTTCTTATTCCGATCATTTTTTTAAGTCCCGTATAAATCTGGGTTGACGGACTGTCGTCATGCGCGCCTAATTCAGTTACTACCTTCCAGTCTTGCATAGGCCTATTGACCCAACGGTTGTCAAATTTATGTGCTTCGTTTTGTTCGTAGGTATAATCGTTAAGTGTTCCGATTTCGTCGCCAGCATAGATCATAGGGATACCGCCATAGGTTAAAATGACACCATGCATCATTAAAATTTTCGCCACGGCATAAGCAACAATATGCTTGTTTTTTTGTTCCAATGCCGTTTCCAGGCCCAATAAGGAGGCTGCACTACCGGTAATTCTACCATCGCCGTTTTTAGGATTGTACATGAACATCAGTCCTTTGGCCGGCGACCATTCCAATTTGCCGGTGTAATAACTTAGTATAAATTGCTTGTGGGCATTGGGATCCCAACCCATTGACCTTACAAAGTCATCATCATAACCTAGCCCAATATCGTCATGGCATCGAATGTAATTGATCCACGTAGTGTCCTTTGGTTTGCTATGAATCTCGGTCAAACTTTTATGCATCAGGGAAACTTGCTTCGTGGCTATGGAATTCCATAACAACGCCATTAAAGAAGCATTATAAGCTACTTCACACTCATTGCCCTCTAGGATGTTTTCCCCAAAATATTTTAGGATATTCCTGGGGGCAACGATGGCTTCCGCCAAAAGAATCACACCTGGGGCCAGTACCTGAAGGCACATTCTAAATAAAGAAGTAAGCATATGGGCTTCAGGTAAGTTCTGGGACAAAGTACCCAACTTTTTCCAGAGAAACGCCAAGGCATCAAAACGGATGACATCTACCCCCAAGTTGGCCAATGCCATCAGATTTCCGAGCATTTCAATAAAGACTTCCGGGTTTTTATAATTTAAATCCCATTGGTAGGTATTGAAACAGGTCATCACCCATTTCTCCATCTCCTCATTATAAGTGAAATTTCCTGGGGCTGATTGGGGGAAAATCTCGGGCATAGTCTTTTCAAATTCGTCCGGTATGCTGCGATTGGAGAAGGTGTAGTAATAATCTTGATATATCAAATCTCCGGCCTTTGCTAGTTTCGCCCATCGAAATTCGTCGGAGGTATGGTTAACCACAAAATCCATCATTAGGAACATGTTTTTCTGCCTTGCTACTTTTGCCAAGGACAAAAAATCTTCCTTGGTGCCGTATTTACTATCGATTTCATGATAACTGTTCACGGCATAACCACCATCATTTTCCCCGGTTGGTCTCGTGGTTATGGGCATAAGGTGTAAAAAGTTGATTCCAAGATCTTCGAAATAAGGTAATTTTTCCTTAAGACCTTTAATGTCTTTATTGAAACGATCTACATACAGTTGCATGCCCACCAGTTTCTCACTTTGGTACCAATTTCCATAATTCAAACGAGCGATATCCTGTTTTTTCAATTCGGTAGGCCGTTCGTCAAAGAGCATTTCCAATTTGTCCAAAAGCCGATGAAAGTAGGGCTCGTGTTTTGGTTCTGGATATAATGAAAAAAATAAAGTATTCAATAAGGACAGGTTAGTCGACATTCTTTGATCGAATAAGGCCTTATATTGGGTTGCACCTTTTTTCTTTTGACTTTTTAAGGCCAATAAACGGTGTAATGCGGCTTGGTTCATTTTAGGAATCTAATTGTTGTTGTGTAGGCAATGATTCAATAGCGCCAAAATTCGTGGTGGTTATGGCACCGGCTTTGTTTGCCCGGGCTACCATAGCCGTAAGTACCTTCTCATCTTCTAATAGTGCATCGATACTGGAGTGTTTGGCGATTTGCTGCAACAGACAACCGATAAAGGCATCTCCCGCCCCCGTGGTATCTACAGGCGTTACCTTGATGCTAGGAATCGTTTTTTGAAATTTTTTGGTGCTGAGCCAAGTCCCCTCACTGCCAAGGGTGACAACGATAATCTCTGTGCCCATTTGATGTAGGGCCGTACAGGCTTCTTTTACATCATTTTTGCCAGAAAGTAATTGCGCTTCCTCCAAGCTAAATTTACATAAATGGGATTTCTCAATAAAGGATTGACATTTCCGTTTAAAAATATCCACTTTATTTTTCCAAAGGTCGACCCTGTAATTGGGATCAAAACTGATAAATGCATTTTTTGTGAGTCCGTCAAACAAATACTTGCTATATGCTTCTTCCAATGGGCCTCCTAACAGTGCAGTCGCTGCGCCAAAATGCAATATGTTGCCTTCAAATTTAGAATTATGGGAAGCATCGTACGCCAGTTCCCTATCCGCACCACGGCTAAACACAAAGTCTCTTTCACCATCCTCGTCCAAAGACACAAATGCCAAAGTTGTAAACGTGTCCGATTTTTGGGCCAATGAAATGTCGACGTTCCCTTTTTTTAAAATGCGCAATAGAAAGGTGCCGAAAGGGTCATCGCCTACACAGCCTATAAAGACACTTTTACCTCCTAATTTGCTTATAGCACAAGAAACATTGGCCGGTGCACCACCCGCTTTCTTTGTAAATTCTTTAGCCTTTGATAAATCTTTACCTTGATTTTCAGCTACAAAATCTATTAATAATTCCCCAATACAAAAGACCTTCTTCATAAATCGATTTGGTAATTGATTTTCTAAGTTAAATAGAAAAAAGTGCTTTTTCCTAAATATCCTAAAGGAATTATTAAATCTTGACCCGAAGAAATATATTCTTTTAATTTAAACTGTTCCTGTTTTGGGTCTGTAATTGAATTCCATATCTAGATATGCAAATTCAAAAAATTTGACTATGGGTATATTGGATGATATTAAAAAGAAATCGAGCCACGAGTTTATTGATATAATTGAGTGGTTAGCTACAGGCAATGATACTATTGTACAACATTTTGAACGGTATCAAAATGAAATAAAAAATAATGCCCAACTTATTGTACGTGAAGGACAAATCGCGGTTTTTATCAATGAAGGGCAATTGGCGGACGTATTCAAGCCGGGCACCTATACGCTCAATACTAAAAAGATGCCCATTCTTACTACTTTAAAGGGTTGGAAATCCCTTGATACGGGAGGATATTGAAAAAGAAGGATGGAATTTGCCCGGGGCATTGGGCCTTTTCAATTGGATGCAAACAGGGCTCGAGCCATTTTTTAGGATTGGGTGGGCAAAATTTGGTTTGCTCCCAATAACCTCAAAAGGCCCGCTTTAGATCGCGAAGGGCTTCATGGACTTTATCTGCCTTATTGGACTTTTGATGCCAATCTTTTTGCTTCCTATCAGGGACAAAGAGGCGATTACTACTATGAAACCCAAACCTACAATAGTGATAAGGGGAAACGGACTAGACAGGTTCGCAAGACAAAATGGACGTACGTGTCCGGAAAAACTGAGGATTTGTGGATGATATTTTGATCCATGCCTCGGAAAAGAAAAGGAGGGAAATTCCGCCTAAGACTGCGTTTTGGAACCTAAAAGACCTAGTAGTTTTCAATTCTAAATATTTATCGGGATTTGTCACCGAAAAATATACGGTTTCTTTAAAGGAAGGTCATCACAAATCTTTTCAGGAATCAAAGAATATTGCTTACAATTGGATAGGACGAGATATTGGCGCGAATACGCAAAGAATTGCAAATGCTGACATAAAACTGTCCGATGAGACCTTCAAACATATTTTGCTTCCTGTATACCTAAGTACCTATAGATATGATGGTACCGAATTTAATTTTTAGATTAATGGGCAAAAGGGTGTTTTAAGCGGTAATAGACCTTATTTTTTTTGGAAAATTTTCGTTTTGTCGATTTTTATCCTTGTGGTCATAGCAGTATTTGCGATTTTTGCCAAATGAGTTTAAAAAGAACGTTGGTTATCGGGGATATTCACTCCGGATTAAAAGCTTTGGAGCAATTACTGCAAAAAGTAAATCTTACCGAAAAAGATACATTGCTATTTTTAGGGGATTATATAGACGGATGGAGCGATGCAGTGGAAACCATAAATTATCTTTTGAATTTAAAGGAAAGGTATAACTGCATTTTCCTTCGGGGGAATCATGATGAACTTTGCTATGAGTGGCTAACGGGCGCAAAGGATAACCCGACTTGGTTTATGCATGGTGGTGAGGCTACCGTAAAATCTTATAAAAAAACGGACATAGCAACCAAACGCACTCATATTGAATTTTACGAGGCCTTGGAAGATTATCATTTAGATGCTGAAAATAGATTGTTTTTACACGCGGGATTTACTAATTTAAAGGGAGTAGAATTCGAATACTTCAAAAAAACATTTTATTGGGATCGTACTTTATGGGAATTAGCCCTTACTTTAAATGAAGAAATGGACCAAGAACATATGTACTATCCAAAACGATTAAAAAATTATTCGGAAATTTATATAGGGCATACGCCTGTAACCCGAATTGGCAAGACCACGCCCCAAAATGCAGCCAACGTCTGGAATATAGATACTGGAGCTGCCTTTAAGGGACCTTTGACCGCTTTAGACGTGGAAACAAAGGAATATTGGCAAAGTGACCCCGTTTATACATTTTATCCCAATGAAGACGGTAGAAATTGAGAAAACCATGTAACTTTACGTTAAAAGAAATTGCTTTATTGAAGAACTTAAAAAAATTAAAATATGTCCAATAAAAATATAAGATTAGAAGTGATGCAGGCACTAGAGCCTCAGGTAGAAGGTTTTATGGATTCTTTCCTTATACCGGTAGAGGATATATGGCAGCCGACGGATTTTTTGCCCAATTCTGAAAAAGATGGATTTTTACAGGAAGTAAAGGAACTACGTGAGGAGTCTAAAGAACTGGGATATGATTTTTGGGTGACTATGGTCGCCGATACGATAACCGAAGAAGCCCTACCAACCTATGAGTCGTGGCTAATGGATGTTGTAGGCATTGACCAACATGGTGAACATAAGACCAATGGCTGGGCCAAATGGGTTCGTGCATGGACTGCCGAAGAAAATAGGCATGGTGATGTTTTGAATAAATATCTTTACATGTCTGGAAGGGTCAATATGAGAGAGGTGGAAATGACAACCCAACATTTAATCTCCGATGGTTTTGATATTGGAACCGATCGTGATCCTTACAAGAACTTTATCTATACTTCCTTTCAAGAATTGGCCACTAATATTTCACACAAGCGTGTGGGTCAAATGGCCAAGAAAAAAGGTAATGTACTCCTAGGTAAAATGTGTACTATAATTGCAGGGGATGAAATGAGACATCATTTGGCATATAGGGAATTTGTGAAGACTATTTTTGGTGAAGATCCTTCGGGTATGATGATTGCCTTTGCGGAAATGATGAAGAAGAAAATTGTGATGCCGGCCCATTTTTTAAGGGAATCAGGTGGTAGCATCGGTACCGCTTTCGAGAATTTCTCTAATTGCGCACAGCGTTTGGGAGTGTATACCGCTCAGGATTATGTCGATATTCTAAGTAAATTGAATACTTATTGGGAATTAGACGCGATTCGTTCATTGAACGATGAGGCAGAAAAAGCCCGTGATTATTTGATCAAGTTACCTGCTAGGCTGGAACGAATTTCGGAGCGCATGAAATTTCCACAAGACCAATATCATTTCAAATGGGTAGAGGCAAACGGCGCATTATAGCATAATAAAATCCCGATTAAATTTATCGGGATTTTTTATGCATTTTCCTTCTATAATTTACCGTGTTTGTGCTCTTCTTGCCATTTCATTAAATCGGTCCATTTACCTTCGTAACACATTCTGGCTTGCATTGGCCAAGAAGCCGGATCATGAATCTGATACCGTTTACCTCCTTTGTCCAACACTTTTTGGCAATCTGCAACACTCGCTTCAGACACGGCTTTCCAAGTTTTTATTCCACTGTCTCGAAACATTGATTCGATTTTTGGCCCTATACCCTCAATAACCTTTAAGTCGTCCAGTGTAATATTTTTACCAAAAACAGCCTTGGCAGAGTTGGCATCGAATGTAATCGACTTAGTATCGACCCCACCTGAAAATGAAGTTGCACTTGTACTTGAAGTGGTTGCGGTTTTTTCACTTTTACCGGTGTCGGCGACTTTTTTATGACAGGCATCCAAGTCCGTTTGAAGTTTGTTGATTTTTAATTGAAGGGATTCTATTTCGGTAGAAGTATCATCTACCGCAGTTGAACCTTTGCCAATCAGATAACCGAAAATTCCGCAAATAATACCTACTATAACTGGAATCAACCAGCACCAAATATTCATATTTTCAAAATTCATGTTTTATTTATTTATGGGGTTAGTGTCTATCATGATTTTATTTGATTATGGGTAGTGTATAGTATTATTTTCTTTTACAGAGTAACCAATTTCATAGGCAGCTCTAACATCAATGGTATTAAATAATAAATCGTCACTTTCATTAAAAGGAGACTTTAAAGTAGTTCCCAGCTCCAATGCAAGGTCTAAGTCCGTAGTTGGATTCGTTTTTTCAGCTGTGCCACATTCACTACAGCAGATTAAATAGAAATACGTGCCAGCTACAATGGTAATCAACATCAATACTAAATTGGTAGTTGTTTTTGTCATTGTATGGGAAGTTTGGTATTTAACGCACAATGTATTGAAAATATCTTAAAAGTGTTAAAATATTGAGATATAAATACCTTGTTGTCAGGTAGTATAAACTATTCCATATATACGTAATATTCCGCAATCCATACAGACAATACGTTTGTAAGTAAAAAAATTGCTTCGGAGAACAACTATTAATTGCACTTTTGCGTATATGTTATAAGGTATATTTCTACCCACAAAGTCTGGGCACTGGGTATACACTTAAAATTTTTGAGTTAGTTGGTTGAAAAATCCTGTCCTCTTTTTAGTCGACAGGATTTTTTTATGCTCTGTGTTTTTCCAATTGGAACTATCCAATTATACACATTTCTTGATGGGTTATACATATCCCAAATAGTCGATATACTATTTTGTATAATTTAATATGGGGAATGTCAACTATTACAATGAAGAAAAGAATTAAAGGAATGATTAATTTCCTTTGCATGTTTATCTTGTTAGGACTACAGGCTTTATTAAACGGAAGTTGGTCACATAAGCCTACTAACAATAGTGTTTAGTCTGTAATAAACATGCAAAAGAATTGATAATTGTACTAAAGGTCAAATTTGATACCTTGAGCCAAGGGTAGTTCTGTGGTATAATTAATGGTATTGGTCTGTCTTCTCATATATACCTTCCAAGCATCTGAGCCACTTTCCCTACCGCCACCGGTTTCTTTTTCACCCCCGAAGGCACCACCAATCTCGGCACCGGAGGTCCCAATATTAACATTGGCAATCCCACAATCACTACCCCAAGCAGATAAAAAACGTTCAGCTTCCCTAAGATTATTTGTCATAATTGCAGAGGATAGTCCTTGAACAACTCCGTTCTGTATGGTGATAGCGTTTTCAACTTCCCCAGTGTACTTTAGTAGATATAGGACAGGGGCAAAGGTTTCATGTTGTACAATTTCAAAATCGTTTTTGGCTTCAGCTATTGCCGGTTGCACGTAACAACCACTCTCATAGCCTTCACCTTCCAATACACCACCTTCTACTATCATTTTTCCACCTTCGGCAACCACTTTTTCCAAGGCTTTTTTATACTGGGTTACAGCATTGGTATCGATTAGAGGCCCTACATGATTGTTTTCGTCCAGTGGATTTCCAATACGTAGCTGCTGGTATGCGGCTACAATGGCATCCTTTACCTTATCGTACATAGATTCATGAATAATCAATCTTCGGGTTGAAGTACAACGCTGACCTGCCGTACCTACTGCACCGAAAACGGCACCTATCACGGTCATTTTAATATCTGCATCAGGTGTTACGATAATTGCATTGTTACCACCTAGTTCCAACAATGACTTACCAAGTCTTGCGGCTACCGCTTGGGCAACTATTTTACCCATTCTTATTGAACCCGTGGCGGATACCAATGGAATTCGCTTATCCTGGGTCATTAGTTCACCTACTTTGTAATCACCATTAATAAGACATGAAATTCCCTCGGGTAAATTGTTCGCCTTAAAAACTTCTGCCGCTATATTCTGACAGGCTACACCACATAGTGGTGTTTTTTCTGATGGCTTCCAAACACAGACATCACCACATATCCAAGCTAAGGCCGTGTTCCAGGCCCAAACAGCTACGGGAAAATTAAAGGCAGAAATTATACCCACAACCCCTAAAGAGTGATACTGTTCATACATTCTGTGACCTGGTCTTTCGGAGTGCATAGTGAGGCCATGTAATTGTCGTGATAACCCAACTGCAAAATCGCAGATATCTATCATTTCTTGTACTTCTCCCAAACCTTCCTGATAACTTTTGCCCATTTCATAGGATACCAATTTACCAAGTGGTGCTTTTAGTTCTCGTAGTTTATCCCCGAATTGACGCACAATTTCTCCACGTTGAGGTGCCGGTTTTGTTCTCCATGTTTGGAAAGCTTCCGTAGCTGTTGACATTACCTTTTCGTAATCTTCTTTCGATGTGGTCTTGACCTTTGCAATCAAAGAGCCGTCTACCGGAGAGTGGGATGAAATAATTTCCCCAGTTGAAAAATTATTGGAACCCGTTGAGGTACCATTGTTTATATCGGTAATTCCCAGTGCTTTTAAAGCATCGTGTATTCCAAATTCTGTTGCTAATTTTGACATTTTATAACTTTTTATTCGTGTATTGTTATATTTCTGTAAAGTTACGAATAAACTTTGTGTTTAAGAGTTCTTCTTAGGGACAGTAACCCGGATAATTTTCTCGTTTGCCACTTCGTAGATTAAAACCAATTCGGTGACATCTTTAGTACCGTCTCTTCCGGTTATTCGTTCATGATCAATAATCCTATTGTCAAAAACGGTACGGTTCAAAATGACCGAGTGTAAGTTGGGAGAGGCGTTGAACAAATTCGTATAGTATGCTCTGCATTCCTCAGAACCTGATAGTGTAGTCTGGTTAGTTGAAAAATCGTGAAAGGATACATGGTTATCAACGACGGCCATAAAGCCTTCTATATCCCTTTGGTTATAGGCTTCTAGTTGTCTTTGAACTACCTGTTCCGGACTCATTTTTTGTGCTTTTAAGAGAGCAATTGAACTAAAAAATAACGTTATAGCTAAAAATGAAATTCTTTTTAAATACATGTGTAGCGAATGAATAAAATACCAAGTAATGCAGGCACGGACTGAATATAGAATATTTTTTTTGAGACTGTCAGGGCACCAAAAATTACTGCAACGGTCACACAACCTAAAAAGAACAACACGATATTATTCCTCCATACAATGTCATTTATAAAATAGGTCCAAATAAGCCCCGCTGCCAAGAAACCGTTGTACAACCCTTGGTTGGCCGCCATGCTTTTGGTAGGTTTAAATAGTTCTTTAGGGAATTGCCTAAAAATTTTGGGGCCTTTTGTCTCCCATGCGAACATTTCGAACCATAAAAAGTATAGCTGTAACAGTGCTGCCAGACCAATTAGGGATTCAATTAGAATCTCCATAGCTATTCTTCAGCAATAAAGCGTTTGTCTACCGGCATTACCGTACCACAGTTATCACAGGTTCTCAAATCTTTGGAACCATAGAAATGTTTGAAATGGGCCAAAAAATCTTTTTCAATATCATTAAGGGTAAAATAGGCTTCATACAATTTGTGATTGCAATGATCACAAAACCATAATAGCCCGTCATCAACGTTCATGTCGGCTCTTTTACGTTCAATTACCAATCCTATTGAACCCGCTTTTCGAACAGGGGAATGTGGAACTTTGGCTGGATGCAGGTACATATCCCCTGGGCCCAATTGCATGGTTTTCTTTTCGCCATTTTCTTGAATATGGACTTCAATAGTTCCCTCCAATTGATAAAAAAGTTCTTCAGTCTCATTGTAGTGATAATCTTTTCGAGCATTGGGTCCTGCAACGATCATTACAATGTAATCACCTGCATCCTTATACAGATTCTTGTTGCCTACTGGGGGCTTAAGTGTTTCCCTGTTTTCTGCTATCCATTTGGTAAGGTTAAAAGGTGCTTTGATGCTCATACTTGTCATTTTAAGTGAAAGTTAAAAAAACCGCCAGCCCTTACCTAAATCTTGGGCATAAAAAAGCCTTTGACAATCAAAGGCTTCAAATCAAAAATAATTCTAAGTGGTTATCTGAAAAATATTTGTGTAAAATAAAAATCTCCATTATTATTTGGCTTAATGCTTATTGCAGAGTAATTAAAATCTCCCTCAATATTTTTTTTGTGTCCAGGGCTATTTAGCCAACCTTCAAAAGCCTGGCCCACTGTATCATAATTCTGTGCCACATTCTCCGCTACGGATATTGCACCTGTTCTTTTGGAAATATTTTCTGCACGCGCGCTAAAATTATCATGGCTCATTTTTCCTTTTTGAATCATATAATCAGTATGAACACCGGCGTAATAATACGTAGTGCTTTCAAATACCATTTCGTTTAACCCAATACTTGTTCGATACGTATTTATCTTATCAAATAGTTCAGCTTCATTGGCGTTTAGTTCATTCGATGAGACCAACTCTAAATTACGTGATAAATCATCAGTTAGCTCTTCGTAACCCGTAAAGTTTTCATATTTAGAACAAGAAGCGAATAATACTAATACTAATGTTAATTGGAGGAATTTTAATTTCATGTGGGGTAACATTTAATGTTAATAATACTTCAAATGTAGTCCCTGGGGTAATTCTAAAAAGAACAATATCCATACTGGTATCAAAAAACTCGTTAATCTACGGTATTAGGTTGTTTGGGCACCAACCGATTAAACGCCCTAATATTTTCATCGGAAAAAGCTGCACTTAAGAGGACAGTTGGCATTTACTTCATATTAGCCTAACTGAGATTACCTGAAATTAAATAGGGTTAATCTTAGTCAAGGTCAATTGAAATAATTCAGCAGTAGTCTGGTTTCATTGTTTATAAAATAGTTGGGTAAAATAGTAATTGCCCATATCGTCTTTTTTGACACTGATAGCCGTATGGGTAAAATCCCCTTCCATTGTTTTCTTATGAGTGCTACTGGTATACCAACCTTCAAAAGCTTCCATTGCCGTATCATAATCCTTGGCTACATTTTCTGCTACCATTTCAACGGTAACCTCAGAATTAATGTTTGATGCCCGTGAACTAAAATTATCATGGCTAATACTACCTTTTGAGATCATATAATTGGTATGAATATTGGCATATTTATAGGCTATATCGCTAAATGCAAGGGTATTGGTGCCTAATGACAAGCGGTGTTGATTAACAATTTCCAAAAGTTCCTGTTCTACAATAATTACATTTTCCGATTCAATGACTTGTGTTTCCGATATGGAATCACTTGTGCAAGAACCAAAGAATAATACAAAAGATACAGGGATCGCGTAAAGCAATTTCGTTTTCATATAGTGTTTTTCTATTTAAGCCTCTCGGCCTAGCGAAGTAGGTAAGTAAGATGAGAATGTTCTAAGTTCTCTATCGACTTGGGGAAATCGATATGGTAATATTATAGAAAATCAAGTTGCATCGTATAAACTAAAAGTTTTTTTCGATAAAGTGGTCAAAAACTAGGAATAAGCGTTCTTAAATGTGTTTAGATCATAATTGTACCTGAATTGGATTCCCTTTTCAGTACTTCGGTCTCCAAGATAGTATCGAAAATTAGTGCACCAATGTCCGTTAAAGGTTGAAATAGCACTGATTCCTCCTTCGTCTGCTCGTCCAGCAAACCAAATGTACTTTCCATACGGTCAAAGAAAATGAGCAATGCACCTAATAGGATGGCAATCTTAAGTACGCCAAAAATAGCGCCTGCTATTTTGTTTAGAAGGCCCAGCATGGCAAAATTGGCAACTTTGGTCAATAATTTACCGGCTAAATGTACTAGGATAATGATTAGTATAAAAGTAATGATAAAGGCGGCGATACTCATATTACGTTCATCCCAATCCAACTGGTCTGATAAATAATCTCCTGTTATATATGAAAAGTGAATAGCGCCAAAAATACCGGCAACCAAGGCAACAATGGAGGCTAATTCCATAAAAAGACCGTTTTTGAGTCCTTTCCACAGGCCCCAAACCAAAGGAATTCCAAGAAGTATATCCAATAGCCCCATTTGTAAAGTCTTTCAACAAATATAGAACTTTGATTTGTACCTTTGCAGAGTAAAAACAATAGCACAAAAAGAGCAATTACCTATGGCCAGGGATATACAGTTAAAAGAGCGATGGGATTTTTTGGTAGAACGGTTATCGGCCAAATTTTCTGATGGAGATCCGTTGGAATTGGATGCTATTATTTATTTAGTAGGTGTTCAAGAATTGGGGCAATATCATCGAAAATACAAGAAGGACGATAAACTCGACCTGATGCATATTGCTATCTGTAGGCTTTTGGAGCCATACGGATTTTATGAATTTAGTTTTTTTGACGAAGAGGGCTGGCCACATTATACCATAAAAGAGGAGTTACCTTCTTTAAAGGCCGGAGAGCAAACAGTGTTGATGAAAGAGGCTATTGTAAATTATTTTTTGGAAAAGGAATTCATAAAGTAAGCAATGACCAAGCCCTATTATGCCGTTATTTTCTCCTCTACAAAGGTTTCTAGTGATGATGGGTATGCTCAAATGACGCAATATATGGAAAATTTGGCCAGAAAACAACCTGGTTTTTTGGGCGTTGAAAGTGCCAGAGAGGAAATAGGAATTACGGTAAGTTATTGGGAAAGTTTGGAGGCAATCCATAATTGGAAACAAAATACCGATCATCTTTTGGCACAACGTAAAGGTATCTCATCGTGGTACGATAATTATTCGGTTCGTATTTGTATTGTGGAAAGGGAATATCACTTTAAAAACACTAAGGATTGAGTCCAAAAGTTTTTTTAATTTTAGTTAACGGCTATTATTTTTCTCCTCCTTGGTCTTTGTATTTTCCTTTTTTTTGAATTGGCTTCCAAAACCATTATATTTAGTCAAATAACACTACACAAATGTCAAGGCAATTTATTATTTCATTAGATCAAGGTACCACAAGTTCCCGGGCCTTATTAGTAGACCACGAGGCTAATATCCAGGGGATGGTCCAAAAGGAATTCAAACAGATTTTTCCAAAATCGGGATGGGTGGAACATGACCCAAAAGGGATACTATCGTCACAGATGGAAGTCTTATACGAGTTATTGGAAAAAGAAAAGGTCAAACCTTCTGAAATACTAGGTATAGGGATTACGAACCAAAGGGAAACGACGGTAGTTTGGGACAAAAATACGGGCGAGCCGGTGTACAATGCGATTGTTTGGCAAGATAAACGAACGGCAAATATTTGCGAGCATCTTAAAAAATTGGGACTTAAGGAGCATGTACAAAAAACAACTGGTCTGGTTATCGATTCCTATTTTTCCGGTACCAAGGTCAAATGGATTTTGGACAATGTTGACGGTGCAAAGAAAAAGGCGGAGGCCGGGGAGTTGTTAATGGGGACGATAGATAGTTGGTTAGTGTGGAACATGACCAAAGAACATAACCATTGTACAGATTATACGAATGCTTCCCGTACCATGATCTATGACATAGTTAATTTGAAATGGGACGATAAATTATTGAAGGTGTTGGAAATTCCTAAGAGTATGTTGCCAGAGGTAAAACCCTCAGCCGCGCATTTTGGTGATTTTGAATATAAAGGGGTAAATATACCTATTGCCGGCATTGCTGGAGATCAACAGGCGGCACTTTTTGGTCAGGCATGTTTTAAGAAGGGAACTGCAAAAAACACCTACGGTACAGGTTGTTTTATGTTGATGAATACAGGGGAAGAACCGCAATTTTCAAGTAATGGATTATTGACTACCATTGCTTACGGGCTCAATGGAAAGGTAAATTACGCTTTGGAAGGAAGTATTTTTATTGCCGGTGCAGCCATACAATGGTTACGGGATGGTTTGGAGCTTATTGAACACGCAAAGGAAACAGAGGATCTGGCCGATTCCATAACAGGTGAAAACCCAGTTTATGTTGTTCCTGCTTTTGCCGGACTCGGGGCTCCTTACTGGGATATGTACGCTCGAGGTGCCATTTTTGGATTGACCCGCGATACGGGCAAGGCCCACATTGCTAAGGCAACCTTGGAATCGTTGGCCTACCAGACCAAGGATATCCTTAAGGCTATGGAAGATGATTCTGGTATTCAATTAAAGAATCTAAGGGTAGATGGTGGAGCTTGTGCCAATAATCATTTAATGCAATTTCAGGCAGATATTCTGGATTCAGAGGTACATCGTCCAGAAGTAATTGAATCCACGGCTATGGGTGCAGCCTTCTTGGCAGGGATTCAAGTAGGCCTTTGGGAACAGCAGGATATTGACCAGAACCGACCCATGAACCGAATTTTCAAGCCTACTTTTGATCGGGTGAAAAGAAAACGCCTGTACAAAAAGTGGCAAAAAGCAGTGGAACGCTGCAAAGGTTGGGAAGAAGAAGATTGATTGCTTGCCAACATAATTTTACAATTATATAACCTGGTAGGATAAATTTTACAGTAATTCTCAATTTATCTTTGAAGTAAGAAAAAGCTATGCAAAATATAAAATTCACAAATTTAGACCGCCAAAAGACCATTGACGGCATACAAGACGAAGAGTTTGATCTCGTAGTCATTGGCGGAGGTATCACTGGAGGTGGTATTGCCCTGGATGCAGCTTCACGCGGCTTAAAGGTCGTACTGCTGGAGAAGGGTGATTTTGCTTCGGGCACCAGTAGTAAATCCACCAAATTGATTCATGGTGGTCTTCGGTATTTAAAACAATTTGATTTTTGGTTGGTTAAGGAAGTGGGTTCTGAGCGCGCTATTGTGCATAAATTGGCACCTCACTTAGTCTTGCCTGAAAAGATGCTATTGCCGTTAATTGAAAATGGTTCTTATGGAAAATGGTTAACGTCTATCGGGCTTAAGGTATATGACATTCTGGCCCAAGTTTCCGGGGATGACAAACGAAAAATGTTGGAGAAGAAAGAAGCTTTAAAATTAGAACCTTTATTGCCAAAGAAAATTTTGAAAGGTGCGGGTTATTATGCGGAATATAGAACGGATGATGCTAGGCTTACTATAGAAAATATCAAGACCAGTTTGCTTTTTGGAGCTCAAGCCTTGAATTATGCCAAGGTGAACGGTTTCCTATATTCTGACGAAAAAGTCGCTGGCGTAAAAGTATCGGATGAGGTTTCA
>JBBSKR010000064.1:0-17387 GCA_038256135.1 Flavobacteriales bacterium
ATGTATTCCATAAGCGGTATTATCATGATTTTTAGAAATACCGATTTTTTAAAGAAGCAGGTTGCAGTTGAACAACAATTGAAACCCAATTTAACTACAGATGAATTGAGCATCGCTCTACGGGTAAAAGGTGGTATTAAACCAGAGAAAACTGAAGGTGATATCGTCTATTTTACAAAGGGCAATTATAATAGCAAAACTGGTATGGCTACGTTAAAAAAGATGGAACTTCCGGTTATTTTGGACAAGATGGAACACTTGCACAAAGCAACAACGGATAGCCCGGTCTATTGGTTGAATATTTTCTTTGGTCTATCCCTATTGTTCTTTGTCATTTCATCTTTTTGGATGTTTTTACCAAAAACTTCTGTGTTCAAAAAAGGAATTTTTTTTTCGCTTGCAGGTGTTGTGTTGACCATCATTTTATTATTGGTATAAGGTCGTAAAGAGTTGATCGTTTGCCAGTTAGGAACCCATCCATTTTTTAAAATTGGAAGATTTTGCCTTACTGACGATAATACGTTCATTACAACTGGGCAATACCGATACCAGTAGTTTACCATTAAAATGGTATTTGATATTGATGATAACGTCCCGTTTAATAATGAATTGCCTATTGGCCCTATAAAACACGGCTGGATCCAACGCATCCTCAATTTCTTCCATTTTGAGGTCCAAGGCGTAAGAACGGTCATCCGTTGTTACAGCCTTGACCACACTTGTATCGATGAAAAAGTAAGCGATATTTTCTGTTTTTATAGGTAGCAATTGATCCCCCATGTTTACCAAAAAGGTTTGCTTGTATGGTATTGGTCTAGTTCGGATAAGACGCAAAAGACTATTCATTTGTTGCCCATCCATACCCTGTTGCCGTGTTTGTCCCTTGAAACGTTCCAGGGCATCGGTCAGTTCCTCCTCATCGATTGGCTTCAATAAATAATCAATACTATTCACCTTAAAAGCTTTAAGTGCATATTGATCGTAAGCAGTAGTGAAAATGATAGGTAGCTTAATATCCACTTGGTCAAAAACTTCAAAAGAGATTCCATCGGCCAGATGAATATCCATAAACACCAATACCGCGTCATGGGGCTTGGAAAAAAAATCAACGGTCGCTGTTACGGTATCCAATGTAGCGATCACATTGATGCTAGGGTTGATTTTGTTCAACAAATAGGACAGATTATCGCTAGCGGCCAGCTCATCTTCTACAATCACTACGTTCATACCAGTTGGTTTAAAGGGAGTTCAACTTTAAAGATATCATTTTCAGTGCTCACTTTTAATTCCTGTTTCCGCAATAACAGATACCTTTTTTTTAAGTTGAGTAACCCTGTACCTGTACCCTCCGCCAAGGTACTTCTACTTCGTATGGGATTCTCCACAAAAATGGATTCCGATTTAGAATAAATTTTTACAACCAAGGGATTTGAAGCTGAAATCTCATTGTGTTTTACCGAATTCTCAACCAATAATTGCAAGGCCAAAGGGGGTAACTCCCGATCCATCATGCGTTTTTCAATGGCCACCTCAATCGACAAACGGTCACGATAACGGGTTTCCATCAAAAAGGTATAGCTTTCTAAAAATTTCAATTCCTCCTTTACAAGAACCAGATTGGTATCACTGCTTTGCAGGATATACCGATACATATAGGATAGTTTTTTTACGAATTGCGTGGCCTTTTCGTTATCCCTTATCAATGAGGTCAAAGAATTGAGGGAATTAAACAGAAAATGCGGGTCAATTTGATTCTTTAAGGCGGCCAATTCATTCTCAAGATTTTGCTGTTTTAGTTGTTCGTTCTCGATCCTACTTTCTTGCTTATCCGTGCTTACGCGTAGTAATCTGGCAATGAAAAACAGCACCACCATTAAGTTGATTAATGTAAAGTTGACATAGCTCTTTTCCCTTGGCGATAAAGAATCCAGGAAAAATATGGGGTATAAGCTCATATAAAGTGCTATGACCATGAATAATATGATAAAATCAATGGCAAGAATCAATACTATTTTTAGGGCAGGTGGCCATTTAATTCTATCAAAATCGATATTGGCGTTTACTTGTAGAATTACCCAAGAAAAAAAGAAAAAGAAAATATATCTATACAGAAAATCAGAAAGCCAAATGGAAGAAAAATTAAGGTTCCCTTCCATAAATCTATTGTATAGGTAGATAGATTTTGGTAAGGAGGCCAAAATACCCAATAATAGCGCCGTCTTTATGATCTCCCCTTGTTTTATTTTTTTTAACGCCATGAATTTAATTTTGGTGGTTGGTACCGTTCTAAAATTACGTCAATAATCCGGTATGCAGTTGCTATGGATTGTACTACGCACAGAAAGGCCTTCAGTATTATGAAGACCAATCTGTATCAAATTAAATTATTCGATTATTGGGCATAGGCATTAAACCCATCAGGTAAATAAGCTGCGGTATCAAAACCAAGGTCTACCTCTTCTTCACTTTCAAAAACTTCAAGGTCTTGTGCTTCCAGTTCCATACCAGCATAAGCATTGAACCCAAGAGGTAAATATTCGGCAGTATCGAAACCTATGTTGAAATCCTCCTCAATCTCTAAAATTTCAAGATCAGACCCTTTCAAGATTACTGTTGGAAATTGATGCTGCAACTGTTCCTCAAAAACGGAATTAATATCTGAACAATTACTTACTATTTCTTTATTCAACTTTTGATGATGACTCCCTTTAAAGGAAATGAATAGTGCGAATAATCCGAATCCTAAAACTATACTTGTTTTTTTCATGATATCTATTTTAACTATTAGACTTATTTATTTGTCCTAGTATTATAGGACAAATGTATAATAGAGTAAAATTTGAGTGATGCTCAGTCTATATGAACAAACCCAAATAACGAATGAAGCTACCATTATTAACGGTGAAGTTTTTTATATAATGGGTTATAGCGTATATGTAGAAGTACTTTAGTTGCTTTAGTATGAAATTATTGGCCAACCATAAATACCCCTATGAGATATTTCCTTTTCACAAATGATCTTTAACCCAACTAATTGTTTAATATAGCGAATTGGCAATTTGAAAACGAGCCGGTTTCTATTATTCAACTTTTCTCGGTCTACAGTATAAAAATGAACTACTATGACGTATTGTAGAATTAACGTGAAATGTAACTTAACTTTGATCACTAATCACGTAGTACCAAATGAAATCATTTATTACCATTGCCTTTATCGTATTTTTTACTATGCGCTGTTTTGCACAGGATCATTCTACACAATCTTTACAAAAATTTACAGAACTTAAGGTGTACGACCGTATTACGTTGACCCTAATTAAGGGTGGTGAAAACAGATTGCTTTTATCGGGTGAAAATCGAGAAGATGTCAATGTTTTTGAAAACAATGGGGTGCTAACAATAAAGATGGGTTCAGACCAATTTATATCCAGCAAAACTATTGCCATTAAACTCTATTACACTGAATCCCTGGCCGTAATAGACGCCAATGAAAATGCCAAAATAATTTCTGATGGCACGCTTAAGGGCACAAAGTTGGAGATTAAGGCCCAAGAGGCTGGAATCGTTTCATTAGCACTTGATATGGAATATGTAATGGTGAAATGTAACTCCAGCAGTGAAACAACCATAATTGGAACCACTCAGGTTCAAGACGTCTCCGTAAATACAGGCGGAAAAGTTTACCATAAGGAACTATTTGCCAAAGAGACAAATGTTACGGTTTTAGCTGGAGGGCATGCCGAAGTCCACGGAACGGAGAAGGTAATCGCCAAGGTAAAAGCGGGAGGATTCATTGTCGTTTATGGCAAGCCAAAGATAATTGAGAAAGACGATACTTTTGGAGGTAAAATAGAGGTATCGAACTAATTATTGTTCAATGCTTTGTATATCGAAAGCTACGAGTTCATTGTCTTCAAAACGGGGCGTCAACTCAATAGGGTTGCAACAAACCTCACAATCTTCCACATACGTTTGTTGGGTTACCGAAGGATCAAGAAGCATGGAAATTTCTTCCCAACAATACGGGCACTGGAAAAAATGTTCGAACATATCAATTTACTTTCCTTTTAATTCTTTTGTCAACTCCTGCAAAGTTAAAGTCTGGATTAGATTGTCTGCATTAGAGGTGAAAATGGTTTGGTTTCCCAACTTTAAAAAAAGTGTATCCTCATCCGTTTCCAAAAAAAGGTCTGTAGCGCTTGCTTTTATTTCTTCCAGCCTTACGTCAAATCGTTTTTTTAAGGTAATCATCCCTTGTAGGTTTGTCAGCTTAAATCCAGCGTAATCGAAGAGCCGTTTTAATCCGCTGAAAAAGCTAATCCCTATAAAAACCAAGGCAGCCATGGCAAACTTGAATGCCAATGTAAACACATCCAGCTCATCGCCATTGATAAAGGTCATCACGAGGTCGATGCAACCATAAATACCCACCAAAAAGATAATAAGGCCCATTATAATTGCAAAAACATCTGTAATTATGGCCCTGTTCGTACGTGTAACCGTCACTCCATCTTGACTTCTCTCCGCTTTGAACCCAAAATCCTTCAGATAGTCCAAGTTTTTAATTTCAGCCAATTTTTGAGCTATGGAAGCTTGCAAACCCTTGGTATCTGTAACCATTTCCCGTTTTTGCAACTCATCCCTCAAATTCAATTGCGATTCAAATGTCAATAAAGAATGTTGTCCTAGAATCTCAATTAGCTCAATGTTCGTTCTATTGCTATACATATTTTGTATCTAATTAATTTAAAAACTACAGTTCTATATTCAACAATTGACCCGTAAGTTGCAATAACTGAAGCTCCGCCAACTTGGCATCGTACTTGGTAAAGTTCTTGTTAGTTTGAACATTCAATAAATTGAGTTGTGCCTGACGGAGCTCAACTGAGGTTATCTGACCCAGCTTGTACTGTTCATTTGATCGATCAAAGTTGTTTTGGGCAGTACCAACATTTTGTTCTTGTAGACGAAAAATCTGCAATCTATTGGAATAATTGTCTTTTGCATTTTCGATATCCCTTCGTACCTCCAGTGTTATTTGCTCTTGAAGTGTTTCTTGGTTCTCTAATAAAAGTTTTGCGTTCTTTATTTGGGTGATGCTATTTCCACCATCAAAAAGGTTCCATATTAGGTTAAGACCCGCAGACAAACCTGTAGAGGTACTGGAAGCCAAAAAGTTAGTCGCGGGGAAATTGCCCTCGTTCCACCCATAGGAGCCTGTTAAACCTACGGTTGGCAAAAAAACGGACTTACTTGATTTAACGGTGTAGTCATTTATTTTGATATTTTGCTCGGTCTGTAATATACGTACGTTGTTAGCAATTCCATTATCCGAAAATTCTTCAAGCCTTAATGGATCTGTAAAGGCAATAATGGTATCGACCTCGAATGCTGTGACTAATTCACGATTCAACAATAGATTTAGATCACGTTTTGTGTTTCGATACGTTTGTCTTTCATTCAATAAATTGATGCTGTCGTTGACCAAATCAACTTCGGCGTTTAAGACATCCAATTTATTGGTCTGGCCAAATTCAAAGCTGTACTCTGCACGTTGTAAGCGGTTCTTCGTATTCGAAAATGTTTCTTCGAGTACGCTAATGTTCTCGGACAGCCTCGCTACTTCAAAGTATACCGTGAAAAGTTGTATCATAGTGGTTTCAATGGTCTCCCTGGTTTCTAACGCACTTAGACTATATTCCTCTTTTAACCTCTTATAATCGTACCATCTGCCCAACCCATCAAATAAGGTATAATTCAAGTTCAAGGAAGCATTATAGCGTGTCGTCTCCGCTCCATCAATTGCTCTGACATTACCATCTTGAAAGGTTGCTTCTTGGTCATTGACGTCAAAGGAACCCCCGGCATTGCCTGTTAAACTAGGCAAATAACCAGAGTTCAAAATGTTCTTGTTGTTTTCTGCGATGTTCAAATTATTTTTGGCAATGATAATTCCAAAATTGTTTTCCAAGGCCTTGGCGACCGCTTCTTCCTTTGACAGCATTTTGTCTTGCGCCAATACATTGAAAACGGGGAACAATAACAGTATATGTATGAATCGTAATCTAATCATTATAATGTACCTTCTAGTTCCTTTTTAGTTTTTGCGCCTCCTTCAATTTGGCCATTGTTGTGGTCATTACCTATAGTGTGGACCAACTGACCTTCTAAGTGAGCTGACTCTTTTCGTTCCTTGATAGCCCTTTCCACTTCTTCTTTGGTGATTTTATGACCAGAGGCCAACATTCTATTCTTTGACTTCAAATTATTACTGAAGGATAAAAAAAGTGGTAACATCAACAAGGTAAGCGCGGTAGCGATGCCAATACCATACGCTATTGAAATGGCCATAGGCTTCAAAAATTGGGCCTGCCTACTCGTTTCCGTAATAAGTGGCGCAAGACCTGCTATAGTGGTTATTGAGGTAAGGAAAATGGCCCGAAACCTAGATTTACCTGCTTCATAAATAGCATTTTCAAAGGTCATTCCATCCCTCAAATTCGTATTGAATTTCCCGATGAGTACTAAACCGTCATTTACCATAATTCCGATCAAGGCGATGATTCCCAATATGGAAAGAACATTGATTGGGAAATCATGTATCCAATGCCCCCAAGCAACTGCGGTAAAACTAAAGGGAACCAAAAGCAGCAGCATCAAAGGCTGACTGAAACTCCTGAATGTAAAGGCTATAGTGATATAAATCAATAGCAACACGGTAAATCCGACTACTTTTAATGAACCGGTCAATTTGCCCAGTTCCCTGTTTTGACCCTCATAGGAAGCACTAACGGTAGGATACCTGGATTGAATATCGGGCATAACAACATTTTGGATTTCAGACATAATTTCGGTGGGACTATCCTTAACATCCTTCATATCAGCTGATACCTGAATTTCTCGTCTTCCTTCCAACCTGTTTATGGCTACATCGCCCCGTTCAATGGTGTAATCCGCAATTTCCTTCAAAGGAACGCGCTCGCCAGTTGGGGTGACAATCCGCATATCATCTAGATTTGAAATCGAGGAACGTTCCTCTTTTTCATATCGTACCCAAACCCTAATTTCATCTTGGGACCTTTGGAATCGTTGTGCTTGAACACCAAAAAAACCTGCACGGACCTGAGTCATGACAGTAAGTAGGTCTAACCCTAACAAATAAGCGTTCTCCTTTAATTTTAATCGGATTTCCTTGATTCCAGCGGGATCATTGTCCGCAATATCCTTTAATCGTGAATTGTTCTGTAGAACCGTCTTTAATTCCGCCTTGGCTGCCTTTAGTTCTTCTATATTATTTCCTAACAAAGAGACCGAAACCGGCGAACCTCCAAAATTACCTCCAGAGCCGTAAATTAAACTTTCTACCCCTATGACCGGTCCGACCAATTCTTGAAGTCTCCCCGTAACCATTTCCGCTGAAATCTCATCCGGTCTTTCCTCTCCCGGTAGAAGGTTGATGTTCAATTGTGCCGATGCAGAACCAGGACCAATGCGGCGTATCATATTTTCAAAAAGAACCTTGTCGGTCCCTTTTAAGTATTTCTCCGTAAGTTCCTTATTAACAATTTCCGCTTTGTCCTCTATCATCGAAATAATGGAATCGGTGATCTTTTCATTGGTTCCATTGGGCATCTGCAATTCGATTCCAACCCTATCACTAGCTATTCTAGGGAAAAAAGCAGTTCTAATAATACCCCCACCTATAGATGCAAAAGTCAATATTAAGGCCATTGCAAAAAAACTGAACGTAAGCATTTTGTACTTCATGGAAAACCGTAATGCCGGACCATAGAGATTGTCACGCATCCAGGTCATCAATTTATCACCAGATTCATTAATCACCCTAAGTTTCGCAAATGCCTTCGACAGTCCGCTTTTTGGTTTAGTATCCATTGGCTGCAAAGCTTTAGAATGGGCCAAGTGAGCAGGTAAAATGATCAATGCTTCCACTAAAGAAACCACTAAGGTCAATATTACGATTATGGACACCTCGCCAAAAAATTCACCAATCCTACTATCCAAGAAGAGGAAAATGGAAAATGCCAATATCGTTGTAATAATTGCTGATATAATCGGGGGCAACACTTCCATTGTGCCATCTACCGCAGCCTGAACGGGAGATTTGCCTTTTTCATAGTGCTGAAAAATATTCTCTGCAATCACAATACCATCATCCACCAAAATCCCGATTACAATAATCATCCCGAATAGGGAAAGAACGTTAATGGTCACGTTAAAGAAGCCCGCAAACACAAACATTCCCAAAAATGCTACGGGAAGACCAAAGGCTACCCAAAAGGCCAACCGCGTATTCAAGAAAAGGGAAAGAAAAATCAACACCAAGATCATACCCATGATGGCATTTTCGGTCAACAACTGGGTACGTTGTACCAAGGTTGTTGATTGGTCGGAAACAATGTCTAGTTTGACATTATTGTATTTTTGATTGAAGTCCTCAACATATTCCTTTACTTTATCGGCAGAGACGATTAAGTCCTCTGTATTGGTACTGGTTATGGATGTATTAACGGATAAATTTCCGTCAAAATAGGTAGCGTCCGGATTTTCCGCAAAACGATCTCTAATAATGGCGACATCCTTCAAACGAATAACACTACCGGATGGGTCTGCCCGAACTACCAAATTGGAAAGTTCATCCCCATAATAAGAGCGGTTGTTGGCCCGTATCAAATACTCCTCGGCATCCGTTTTTATATTACCCCCGGTCACCAGAATGTTGGCATTACTGACGGCATTGGCAACTTCAGCAAATGAAATTCCGTAGGCCATGAGGTTATTCTCGTTCACCGCAATTTCTATTTCTTCCTGTGGAAAACCCGAGATTTCAATTTGAGAGATACCTTCAATGGCCCTTAAATCGTTCTCAATTTCCCTACCAACGCTCTTTAATGTGGCCAAAGGGATATTCTCGCCACTAATGGCAAAAGAAATCGTTTGGCGAACGGCCTCCAATTTCGAAACGATCAAAGGTTCCATACCGGTCGGAAAAGTAGGTACCCTATCCACGGCATTTTTAACCTCCAATAACATAAAATCGATATCCCTACCCTTTTCAATTTCTACATTGATGGTACCGCTATTTTCCCTAGAAGTAGAGGTAACACGGTCAACACCTTCCAGTCCTTTTAGGTTATCCTCTATTTTAAGAACAATACCCTCTTCAACTTCTTGTGGCGAAGCCCCTGGATAGGTAATGGTTATTGAAATATTTTTGGAGTCCGTTAATGGGAAAAAAGAAGATTTCAAGGACTTTGCCCCAACTATTCCAAATAGTGCAAAAGAAATTACTATTACATTAACGGCTACATGGTACCGTATAAAGTATTCTATCAGTTTTCGCATTATCCTTTGGTATTATCTGGTTGCCCTGAGTAGATTTTAACCGCCATTCCCATGTAAGCGCCGACTAAAGGTTTGGACATAATGGTAACACCCTCTGGAACATTTTTCAGAACCACGCGTTTTTTCGAAAAGTATACCGGATCAACATCTATGATATCAAGTACCGAATCCCGTACCACAAAAATACGATTGCCTTCCAAGAGTAAACTTCTGTCCACCTCAATGGCATTATCCTCATTTTTGGCATCTAAGTTTGCCTCCAAATACATGCCTTCCCGTAAATGTTTATCATCAACTTCAATATATGCCTTAACTGTTTGTGAAGCCTGATCAATACTCCCATTGATTCGAGTGACCATACCAGCATAGGTAGTATTATCGTCCAAATTGGTCAATTCCACCGATTCACCCAATTTCAAAAGATCCGCATAGGTTTTGCTGATGGCCACTTCCAATTCATATACCTCCGGATTTATAAATTCACCCAATTTTTGACCAGCTCTCACCAACGTACCTTCCGTTACCAAGGTCTCGGTAAGAACTCCGGAGAAAGGCGCTACAATACGATACTTGGAAAGTCGTTGTTCCAAATTCTTTACATTGTAATAACTCGTCAATATTCCTCTACCTGAAATAAAGAACTTCTCTTTTTCCGCAGTCATTTCAGGAAGTGCAAGTGTAGTGCTGGACATATCAAAATTGTTTAAATACCCCTGCCATTTTGAATAAATATCCGGATAATCCAATCGCAAGTCGGGCATTACCGCTGTCAGTTGGTTGAATAGATTACTTTTGGCGGATTGCACACTAGCAGCGTATTCTTCGGCATCAATATGAATAATGGTTTCACCCTGTCTATAGGTCTGCCCTTCTTTGAACAATTTACTGCCCTTTTTGAAAACACCCTGGACCTCAGCGTACAATTCTACCCGTTGTTTCGCGGTTAAATTGCCATTGGCCGTAACCACAATAGGCACCGTTTTATTTTCGACTACCTCTGTAAAAACAGTTTTCACCACCTTTTCAGCCTTAGGTTTGAACGTTTTTTTACTATCAATTATAAACTTGGATAAGAAAACGGATAAAATGATGAGTAGAATACCCAGCCCGGTAAAAATAATTTTTCGCATTATGTTGTTATTTATAAACTTGTTCCATAAAAAAACATTTCAAATATACCTTTTTTAGCCCCTAGGATAGGGCATGAACTAAATGAAACGGCTAAATTTAATCGTGAAACGACTTCGGTTTCGCTTGAAATAAAACAAAACGAGATAGATTAATATGAATAATAAAAAGCGAAACTACAAAAAAAGAAAAATGGTCCTTGAACAACCCATGCTTAAAGAATTCTTAAAGCATACTGAAGATATACGCTAATTAGGACAAATAAAAGAGACTGTATAAAAAGTCTTATTTTGATCATTCTCTCTCAATTCGATTGAGTCGAGATGTATTGAATCTCGATATTTTTTTTCCCCCGAGGTTTCGGAGCGCTCGAATTGACAGTAGTATATAATTTTTAGAAGCCACTTTAAATTAATAATGTCAATATTTAGTGTTTGGCATCCACAAATTTAGCCTCCGCCAATCGTAACCTATCCGTTACACCATTACCAAATTTCATGTTCAGAAACTCATCATCACTATCAAAAATAGCAAGTTTTTGACTGTGTAATTGAAATAATGAATTCAAGGACCTAAAATCATTTCCTTGCAACTGAACAATTTCAAGATTGCTTAAAGCTGCAGCACTACTTGGCAAATCGCCTTCAAACTTATTGTAGGACAAGATCAGTTCCTTTAATTTTTTTAGTTTACCCAGTTCAACCTCAATTGCTCCCGTCAACTTATTTCCAAAAAGCTCCAATCTTTCCAAATTTGATAAATTTTCAAGGGATTTTGGTAGCGTTCCTTCCAAATAATTACTGGAAAGATTTAGGCTTTTTAATTTTTCAATAGTGCCTATTCCTTCAGGTATAGTGCCTTCCAACAAATTATTGAACAAAGATAATTCCTCTAGGTTTTTCATTTTCGAATAATCTTTGGGCATAAAACCGCTGAATTTGTTCATCTCCAATCGTACGGATACCAGTTCCTCAAGTTCAAAAAGATCATTAGGAACAGAGCCTTTTATCTTATTGAAAGATAGGTTCACAATTTTTAAATTTTTGAGATGGGATATTCCCAGCGGTAATTTTCCTTCTAAATTATTTCTATATAGGTTCAATGCGACGACATGCCCATTTTCAATTTCAACTCCGTACCAAGAGCTTGGTTGAGCGTTCAAATCCCATTTGTTAGTCCAGTATTCTCCAGAAGTACTATTATATATTTTAATCAAATACTGCTTCTCCCTATTGGGAATTTGTGCGCTTACAGCGCAACTGGAAGCCATGAAGTGGAGAACAAAACCGTACGTTAAGAAAGTTTTCATAATGGAAAATTAATTCGTTCAATTATTAAGGTTCACCAATTGAATTGGAAAGTACTTTCGCAATGTCCAATGCATCGGGAAACATCTATATTACAACGTTTATAAAACGAAAATATGATAGATCAAAAGGGTTGATTTCTTTAAAATAAAAAAGGGATGTGATTTTCACATCCCTTTCTTTAACCAAACTAACTAAAAGTGTAAACTACTCATACTCTTCTATTTCTTCAAATTTAGTATCGACCATTCTAGTCTTGCTAAATTTGATATCCTTAAGTTCCAATTTTCGGTCATCTTTATCGTAATCAAAAACTAAATATTCTTTGGTTTCCAAGAACTGTAAAGCTTTAAATGAGGAAAAATTATTATTCTGAATTTGAAATACCTCCAAACTTGCCAATTGTGCGAATTCATTGGGTATTTCACCATTCAAATTATTATTGGCCAAAACAAGTTCCTTCAAATTGACTAATTTACCAATATCACTTGGGATCGCGCCTTCTAGCCTGTTTTCAAAAAGCCCCAAGGTCTTTAACTGTGTTAATTGTCCTAACGAACTAGGCAACACCCCATAAAATGAATTACTGGAAAGATTCAGAACTTTGAGAGCTTTCATATTACCTACCGTGGCAGGAATTTCACCAGTCAAAAAGTTGTTGAAAGCGGATAGTTCTTCTAAATGGCTTAAATTTCCAATGCTTGTAGGAAGTTCCCCATTAAGTTTATTCATTTCGAGCTTCAAAATTTTTAAATTGGTCAAATCTGTAATCCCATTTGGCAGTTCACCGGTCAATGAATTAAATGCAAGGTTCAAAACCCTTAAATGCTCCAAATTCCCAATCTGTGAAGTGATTGTTCCCATTAGATTGTTGCGGAACAAATTGATCTCTATTACTTTATCATCAACAATTTTCACTCCGTACCACTGAGCCACAGGGGATTTCAAATCCCACTTCTTCACCCAGTGCTTCCCATTGGCCGAAGTATACAGATCAACCAAAGCTTTCTTTTCCTTTTTGGATATTTCTGCAAAACAGGCTGTAGTTAGAAAAAATAAACTGAAACTTAAATAGTATATTTTTTTCATGTGCGGTTGGTTTCAAAAATTCCCATAGTTAGGAATTATCCTACAAATTTGAACAATTAACGCTACAGATTAAAATATTTTCGTTGATTGACCTGCGTTTGTTGTGAAAGTGGCAAGATTTGTTGTGAAACCTATTTAAGCAGGTTTACAAAATATTAAGCGTCCAAGATTTCTATATCCATGGTCAGCACTTCCCAATTCTGCATTAACTTTTCCAGCTTTTTCTTTTTGGCCTGATAGCCGTCAAAAAAATTAGGCTTTGCTATGGTAGTATTGTAATCGACCAATAAGTTATGATCTATTTCCTTTATTTCCTTTTCAAGACTACTTATTTTACTTTCTACAGAACTCAACTGATTTTTTAATCCCTTAATTTTTTTTTGCTCTTGAAATGAATTCGATTCTTTAGGCTTCGTCTTCTCAACACTCACTTCCTGTTTTTTCTCGATACCCCTAAAGTTTTCTACCTTACGCTGTTCCAAATAAAAATCCACATCTCCCAAATACTCTTTTATTTTCTGATCCTTAAAATCATATACCTTATTCGTTAGGCCTTGTAGAAAATCCCGATCATGAGAAACTAATATCAAAGTACCTTCAAAATTCAAACAGGCCTGTTTCAATACATTTTTAGATTTAATGTCCAGGTGGTTGGTGGGTTCATCCATCACCAATACATTAAAAGGTTGTAAAAGCATTTTCGCCAACGCAAGCCGGTTACGTTCCCCCCCGGATAACACCTTTACATATTTCTCAACTTCATCTCCCCTAAAGAGAAATGAACCTAAAATATCACGCACCTTACTTCTGTTTTTTTCATTGGCGGCATCGATCATCGTATCCAAAATGGTTTTATTTCCATCCAAATACTCCGCCTGGTTCTGGGCGAAATATCCTATTTGGACATTATGGCCTAGTTTCAAATGTCCTTTATGTTCCAATTCCCCGACGATAATTTTTGCCAACGTAGACTTTCCTTGGCCGTTCTGACCCACAAATGCGGTTTTACTATCCCGTTCAATCAACAAATTGATATCTTCAAGTACCAGGTTATTTCCATAAGATTTCGAAAGATGTTCAATTTCAACGACTACCTTACCAGGGGTTACCGATACCGGGAAACGTAGGCTCATCACACTACTATCATCCTCATCTACCTCAATACGTTCTATCTTATCCAATTTTTTAATCAGCGACTGCGCCATGGATGCTTTGGTAGATTTCGCCCTAAATTTCTCTATAAGCCTCTCTGCCTGTTGAATTTCCTTTTCTTGGTTTTTTTGGGCACTTAGCTGTTGTTGTTTTATTTCGTTCCGTAACACCAAGTATTGGGTGTAGGGCTTGTTATAATCATATATACGCCCCAATGAAATCTCTATAGTTCTATTGGTAACATTGTCCAAGAACATTTTATCGTGCGATACGATCATTACCGCACCGGTATAATTGTTCAAGAATTGTTCGAACCAAATAATGGATTCTATATCCAAATGGTTGGTCGGCTCATCTAGTAAAAGCACATCGTTATTCTGTAATAGCAATTTAGCAAGCTCTATTCGCATACGCCATCCCCCAGAAAAAGTTTCGGTCTTTTTGTCGAAGTCTTCCCTTCTAAACCCTAAACCTTGTAATATTTTCTCGGTTTCACCTTGATAATTGTATCCCCCCAGTATTTCATATTGATGGGAAACATCATTTAAATCAACAATCAGTTGACTATAGGAATCCGTTTCATAATCGGTTCGTTCTGCCAGTTGATGGTTGATTTGGTCCAATTTGAGCTCCAACGCCTTTATTTCCTCAAAGGCTTGGTACGCTTCTTCCAAAACAGTCCTACCTTGTTCAAAATCGATATCCTGTCTAAGAAAACCGATTTTAATTTCCTTTTCAACTGCAATGACCCCGGTATCCAAAGCCATTTCCCTATTGAGCATCTTTAATAAAGTAGACTTTCCCGCTCCATTTTTACCCACCAGGCCTACTCTATTCCCGGCATTTAACCGAAAAGAGATTTCCTCGAAAAGGTATTCCCCACCAAAGGAGACAGAAAGGTTGTGAACGTTTAACATAAATTATAATTCTTCTAAGTTGACCTTTGAAATAATCCTTGTTTTAAAGCACTATTTCTAAGCCATTTATTATTTTGAAAAGCTCTTTACAAGATAAAAAGACCCTTTATATCGTATTTTTGTATAAAGTTTTGCAAATGTTAAAAAAAGGAAACAAACTCTACAGCATTTTAACAGGAAGTTGTCCAAGATGTCACGAAGAAAGCATGTATTTGGAAAAAAATCCATATCATTTGGGCAAAATATTTGAAATGCACGATAGATGTAGTACCTGTAATCTAAAATTTAAAATAGAACCTTCATTTTTTTACGGAGCCATGTACGTAAGTTATGGCCTAGGAATTGCCTTTGCGGTCGCTGCCTTTGTGATTGCAAAACTTATTCTTGGCGCCGATCTTGTACAGACATTTATCGCCATAGTAATCACATTGATTGTATTTATGCCTATCATTTTAAGGTTGTCCAGAAATATTTGGATTAATTTATTTGTAAACTATGATTCAAAAACCAAATAGGTCTAAACTATTTTACTTAGGATTAAATCGATCTACATCCATCTCCTTTAGTATCGGCTCCCCAAATTCAATACGATTAAATAACGCTAATGAAGCCCAAGGACCAATCATAATGCCATGGGAACCAAAACCGTTCAACACCCAAAGATTCTTATTGGTAGGATGCCTACCTACCAGTGGTCTTCTATCCCTAGTTGTCGGCCTTACTCCTGCCAATTGATCAACAATGGTGTAGGAACAATCTAGTAAATTATCCAATTTTTTAACGAGTTCTCTTTTTGCCTCTGATGTAGTTTGATTATCCTTTTGATCTCGATTATAGGTCGCACCTACCTTATATAAATCATTGCCTAACGGAATTAGGAATATGGAGGATTTGACAATATTACTTTCCTTCAAATTTTTAGCCTCAATAACCAAATATTCCCCTTTTGACCCCTGCATGGGCAAATAGTTGAAATATGGATTTTTGGTTAAGCCATATCCTTCCGTAAAAACAATATTCTTTGCTTGGTGACCCTTATAAATAACAAAATCTGAATGCACCTCGAGCTGACCATAGTCAAAAGTTCCTGAGTGTAATCGTTTTTTTTTCTTGAGCCACATAGAGTAATGTTCCAATAATACTCCGGTATCCAACTTTCCGGTGTAAAGTACCTTGCCAAAACTAAAAGGTATTTTTAGACAAGGATTCGTATTCGCTAACAAATGAGTATCCAAATACGGCTTTAGATGTTGCTTATCCGCAGCTTCGAACCATAAATTCTGTTCTTCTATAGATGCAAATTTTCGTAGTACCGGTATTTTTGCATCAAACCTTGTTCCTAAATGTTCCTCAAGCCGACTATAAAAATCTATGGCAATCGCAAGTTGTTCATCTGCTTTCCACGACAGGGTAAAACGTTTTAATATAATAGGATTATATAAACCACCAGCAACCCTAGATGAGGTTTGAGAACCATCATTGAAGACCATAAAGGTCTTATTATTTCTACGCAAGGTTTCACAAAAACTTGTACCGGCCAATCCTAGTCCGACCACCAAATAATCTACCATTTCACAAATGTAATGAAATGACGAATGGATCAGTCTGTGCCAGAAAACAAAAAACCCAATCTTCTAATCGGGTTTTTTTATTTGACCATTTTTTACTGTGACCCGTTTTTGAACACGTTGCAATCAATGTAGCGGAATTGACAAGGTAGTCCGTTGGTATTGCACCCATTTGGGGTTCACCATTGCCAACCAACAGAAAGAATCGCCGATGGATCAGACCGTATCGTTAGAATTTTACAAAAGGAACGACGCCACGATACTAAATTCTAGGCAGCTGCATCCGTTGACCTTTTAATGGCCTTTGTTTCAGAAAACGCAGAAAGGGATAAGCAACGTTTGATGACCGCAGGAGCCCTTTTTTTTTAGGAGCTATTCAAGGAAGACGGTAGCCATTTGGTGATGCCACGTGACCCAGGGGGCATGCCTCTACAACTCTGCCATCGGACAGTAAAGTTCTAGTTACTTTAATTTTTTTACTCATTTTTAGGGGAAGGAAGAATCCATTCATGATGCCGTAGCGGTCGCCAGGGTTCCGAGGCCAGATCTGTAGTAGGATCGATAAACGGCACATAGGGTTTCCCGTTGATACTGATGGTGGAATTTTTTAAATACACGGATACCTCCATGTTCTTTTTTTTATATTCCTTTTTCAAATACCCGGCAAATTGCCAGGCAAAATCTGGATATGAAAATACCTTGCGTTCTTGGCCGACGGTGAGGTAATTTTTCGCTACCACGTCAAAGGTTTCCTTCGTTTTTTGATCCACTACTTTAAAATCACCTTTTCCATTTCGGCTTCGTAACATCATGCGCCAGCTCATTCGGTGTCCTTCTTCCGTCCATAGAACCTCATCGGTAAT
>JBBSKR010000065.1:0-17143 GCA_038256135.1 Flavobacteriales bacterium
ATTAGCGATGCCTTGGGTAACATCCCTTCAGTGACAGTTGACGTTGATGGTGCTATTGCGCTGCGTGGCAACGGCAACGTAAGAATCCTAATTAACGGTAGGCCCTCAGCATTAGCAGGCTTTGGGTCTACCGATGCTTTACGTCAACTTCCTGCGGACGCCATTGAGAAAGTAGAAGTGATTACAAGTCCTTCCGCCCGGTACGATGCGGAAGGTACCGCAGGAATATTGAATATTGTTCTGAAGAAAGAAAAAACCCGCGGCTTCAATGGTACTATAAACACAAGCATTGGTTATCCCAACACCTCCTCTTTAGCTGCGAATCTTAACTTGAGAAAAGATAAATTTAACATCTTTAATACCATTGGATACTCCTATCGTGAACCGCCAGGAAATGGTTTTTTTGATAATAGATTTTCAGAAGGCGCGGGCACTTTTGACAGAATTATAGAGGACCGCGATATTAATAGGAGAAATAGTGGCTTTAACGCAAATTTGGGTATAGAATTTTTCTTGACTGAAACATCTTCTTTGACAGCTAGTGCATTTGGACGAATAAATGATGGTAAGGACGTAACTGATAACAATACGGCACGATTCATTTCTACAGACATCGATAGCCGAACATTGCGCGTTGAGGATGAAAGAGAAGATGAAAAAAGTTACCAAATTTCACTTAATTACAACAGTAATTTCAACACCGAGGGACATAAACTCACTGCAGACCTTCAATATTCCAATGATAGGGAAATAAAACCAACGACCATTTTAGAAGTCAACACTTTCCCCGACACTGAAACTATCGCGAGTGAAAATATTGAGGAAATAGAGACTCAAAATGAGTTTTTGGTACAAGTCGACTATGTTTTACCGATGGGCGAAGCCCAATTTGAAGCTGGCTATAGAGGTAATTGGGAGGAAAACGATAATGATTTCAGTTTGGAAGAACTGGACTTAACTAGTGGTCAATTTGTCCCGAATTTAGGACTCACCAATCGATTTGTTTACAATCAAAATGTAAATGCACTTTATACACAATATGGAAATAAATTCGGGGATTTTTCTTTTTTAATTGGTTTGCGTCTAGAAAACACCCAATTGAAAGGCGCCGTAAGCGGAGTGGACACCGCTGTATTACAAGAAGTATTGGGATCTGAGGTAAATCTAAATTTCGACGAAAACTTTTTAGGACTTTTCCCGACCCTTAACCTAATTTATGAGCTCGCTGAAAACGAAAATATTACCCTTGGTTACAATCGTCGGATAAACAGACCCCGGGGCTACTTTATTAATCCTTTTCCTTCCAGATCAAGTCGTACCAACATATTTCAGGGTAATCCAGATTTAGATCCTGCTTTTGCGAATGCATTTGATTTAGGATATTTGAAAAGATGGGAAAAACTTACCCTGACTTCATCGGTCTATTATCAAAAGGAAACGAACTCATTTGAAAGAATACAAGAAGAAACTGGGCAAGTAACTTCTGACGGCATCGTGATAATACGGTCTATACCCATAAACCTATCTACCAACGAGCGTATCGGTGCCGAGTTGGGTTTATTGTATAATCCTAAAAAGTGGTTACGCCTAAACGGGAGTTTTAATTTCTTTCAATTTAATTCAGAAGGGTTTTTTAATGAAGTTGATTTTGGCGCAAAAAATACAAGCTGGTTTTCACGGTTTAGCTCAAAGATTACCTTACCGGGTAAAATAGACTGGCAGACCAATGCCTCCTATCGTGGTCCTACGCAGAATGCGCAAACAAGGAATGAAGGTATATTTACAATTGACTTGGCATTTAGCAAAGATATCTTAAAGGACAAGGCCACCATTGCTTTTAGCGCACGCGACCTATTTAATTCCAGAAAAAGAATTTCTTTTACCCAAACACCTTTTTTTACATCGGATAGTGAATTCCAATGGAGAGAGCGGCAACTCACACTGTCTTTTATCTACCGCATAAACCAGAAAAAGAAAGCCGAGAGAGGTGGCAACCGGGGAAATGATGATGAAGAATATCAAGGTTAATAACAACGCATAAAAAAAGAAGCCAAAATGGCTTCTTTTTTAATTTATGAGTTTCGCTTTGCCCTTTTGGCATCGCGTCTTTCTTTCAATAATTCGATAATATTACCACCTAACCAATACGGAACCACAAACAATAACAAAAACATCATTAACCAAAAACCTATGGTTAAAATGGTCAAAAAGGCTAAAAATCCTAAATATTGGTCAAATTCGAACATATCCTTAATCTTATATAGTACAAAGATACCATAATCGAATTATTTTTTGCAAACGATAGGCAAAATTAATTTTAGTATTACCTACAATCTTGTCCCAAATAAAATAAATGTAAACCTTATTTTTGAAGCTATTTAAATAAGTGAACTTAAGATTCATTAAAAATATAGCTATCATGGAATATAGAATCGAGAAAGATACCATGGGTAACGTAGAGGTTCCCAAGGATAAATATTGGGGCGCACAAACGGAGCGTTCCAGAAATAACTTCAAAATCGGTCCTGCTGCATCAATGCCCTTGGACATCATTTACGGCTTTGCCTATTTGAAAAAATCAGCGGCCTACGCCAACTGTGAACTAGGAGTTTTGGCAGAAGAAAAGCGAAATCTAATTGCAAAGGTCTGTGATGAAATTTTAGAGGGTAAACATGATGATCAGTTTCCATTGGTCATATGGCAAACTGGATCTGGCACACAAAGCAACATGAACGTCAACGAAGTAGTCGCCAATAGGGCACATGAAATCGCTGGTAAAGTGATTGGCGAAGGGGAGAAAACAATTCAGCCCAATGATGATGTGAACAAATCACAATCCTCCAATGATACTTTTCCGACTGGAATGCATA
Source organism: Flavobacteriales bacterium (assembly GCA_038256135.1). Classification (GTDB taxonomy): domain Bacteria; phylum Bacteroidota; class Bacteroidia; order Flavobacteriales; family Flavobacteriaceae; genus Maribacter. The sequence continues at coordinate 2,871 of JBBSKR010000065.1, forward strand.
TTGCCGCCTATAAAAAAATTGTTGAAGTTACCATACCGGGTGTAACCCAATTACGGGATACCTTACATAAAAAGGCCAAAGAATTCAAAAATGTGGTTAAAATAGGACGTACGCACCTCATGGACGCCACTCCCCTCACCTTGGGCCAGGAATTTTCAGGCTATGTTTCACAGTTGGACCATGGTTTAAAAGCCTTGCAAAACACCTTAGCACATCTTAGTGAATTGGCACTAGGGGGCACAGCCGTAGGTACTGGAATGAATACCCCTGAAGGGTATGACGTTTTGGTCGCTAAATACATTGCAGATTTTACGGGATTACCGTTAATTACCGCAGAAAATAAATTTGAGGCACTGGCCGCGCACGACGCTATCGTAGAAAGTCATGGTGCATTGAAACAATTGGCGGTTTCCTTAAATAAAATCGCCAATGACATACGCATGATGGCCTCTGGACCCCGCTCAGGCATCGGTGAGATAACTATACCTGCGAATGAACCAGGAAGTTCCATTATGCCGGGGAAAGTGAATCCCACGCAATGTGAAGCCCTTACCATGGTCTGTGCCCAGGTGATGGGCAATGATGTGGCAATAGGGGTTGGGGGAACCCAAGGGCATTATGAATTGAATGTTTTCAAACCGATGATGGCAGCCAACATTTTACAATCGGCACAGCTTATAGGCGATGCCTGTGTCAGTTTCGAGGAAAATTGTGCTGACGGTATCGAGCCGAACCATGAAGTAATAAAACAACTTTTGAACAACTCTTTAATGCTGGTCACTGCATTAAATACTAAAATAGGCTACTATAAGGCTGCCGAAATCGCCAATACGGCCCATAAAAATGGGACGACCTTAAAAGAGGAAGCCATCAATCTAGGCTACGTTTCCGCTGAAGATTATGATGACTGGGTAAAGCCCGAAGATATGGTAGGAAGTTTAAAGGATTAAGTTATAGAAAACAAAAAGGGCGACCAAAGATGGTCGCCCTTTTTTTATGCTAATATTACTATCTATTTCAAAGTAAACTGTGAAGTTCCTAGTAATTTCAATTGGTCATCATATACATTAACCATATACTTTCCGTCCTTAAAATCCCCTGAAGGTTTGTTGAGAAAATCACAAATATCCAATGCCTTGTTCTCATAATAAAAATTAGTAGCCTTGGTATATGTTATTGAAGCTCCATTCTCATTGGTTTTTGAGTTACTTCCACCAAGAACATTACCTTGTGGATCTAAAGCCTCAATATAAAACTCCCTGTCTCCAGCTTGAGAGATTATATTTTCGGCAACGGTAAAACAGATTTTGAATTTATCGGTTGCTCTCGCCCGTTGTGTTGAAACCAATTTACCACTATTCCGCTCCTTAATTGCATCAACATTTATTTTAGAAAGATTCAAAGCCGAACCCTTTTCAACCACCTGTGCTAGGTTTGTGTTCTGTACGACCAAAGAATCATTAAAAACAGTTTGTTTTTCCAATTCAGTATACGTGCTATCACGTTGCATAGCGATCATGGTATTGGAACGGGTCAAAGAATCAACTTGCCTTAACAATTGCTCTCTTTCCGCTTTAAGAACACCAACCTGTCTTCTGTATCTGGATAAGGTTCCAATATCAGCTTTCATTGTTTTAACGGAATCAATATATTTTGCAATATTGTCCCTTGCGCTAACCAACTCTTCGTTGGTGGCATTACTTTCCAAAATAGCTTTGTCATATTCAGATTTCAAGCTATTCAAATCCTCAACTACCAATTGTTTTTCTTTTGTAAGCACAGTTTCGGTCTTTTTCTTATCCTGATAAAGACTAACTGTGTAAATGATAGTACCTAAAAGTACGACCCCTAAAAGTGCGGTCAAAACCTTTAAACCATTGTTATTTTTTGTTTCAGTCATAATTTTAAAATTTAATAAAGTATCTGTTTGTTCGCTTTATATACGTATGGTTTCAATTTTTAGATTTTTTGGGGTTAAATTATTTTATATAAGGGTTAATACAGTAGAGATTATTTATCTTAGGCTGACTAGACCGATCCAACCATTATGTTGACTATAGTTCCGTATGAATCCAAATATGCACAATGCTTTAAAGAGCTGAATATGGCATGGCTCACCGAATATTTTATAGTGGAAAAAAAAGATAAGGAGTTATTGGAAAATTGTGAATCCGCTATTCTTGACAAAGGAGGATTCATTTTTATAGGCCTTTGGAACGAAACACCGGTAGGATGTTTTGCCCTTTTAAAGTTACACGAAGGAATTTATGAGTTAGGAAAAATGGCGGTTGATAAATCGCATCAAGGGCTACAAATTGGACAGAAAATGTTGGTCTTTGCTATCGAATACGCACAAAATCAAAACTTAGAAAAAATTCTGCTCTATTCCAGCAAAAAGCTAGATACAGCCTTACACATCTATAAAAAATATGGCTTCAAGGAAATTGCACTTGAGGAAGATGTAATTTATGCGAGGTCGGATATAAAAATGGAATTAACACTGTAATTAATTTAAACGATGAAAAAAAGAAAACTACTTGCCTTTATCCTAACCGTTTCACTATCATTTTCGTGTAAGGATGCAAAAAAATCGGGAAATGAACTAGATTCAACGCCACAATATGGCGAAAATATTCCTGATGCTCCAATAGGAATGGATAACAAGGAATCCAAATTAAAAATCATTCCCATTGAACACGCCACTGCAATTTTGGAATGGGGCGATATCACCATATATGTAGATCCGACAGGTGGAGCGGCGGCATTTGATAATCAGAAGAAACCCGACTTAATATTGATCACAGATATTCACGGAGATCATTTTAATTTGGAGACTTTGGAAGGTCTTGATACTTCAAAAGCAAAGATTATAGTTCCACAGGCCGTTGCAGACGAAATACCTGAAGAATTTACCACCCAACTCGATATATTGGATAATGGGGACAGTAAGGAACGTTATGGGATTCTAGTAGAGGCAACACCCATGTATAACATGAGGGAGGAAGCTAAGAATTTTCATGTGAAAGGTCGTGGTAATGGATATATACTGAATATGGGTGACCAGCGTGTCTATTTTTCCGGGGATACGGAGGATATTCCGGAAATGCGCTCTTTGGAAAATATTGACAAAGCATTTATATGCATGAACCTACCCTATACCATGACCGTAGAAAGTGCAGCCTCCGCAGTATTGGAGTTTAAACCAGATCAAGTCTATCCGTATCACTATAGAGGCAGGCCGGATGTTAGCGATGTTGCCCAATTTGAAAAGTTGGTCAATGAAGGAAATTCTGATATTGAAGTAGTGCAATTGGATTGGTATCCGATTGAAGAATATTAATTGAGTTTAGACGCTGGACGCTGGACGCTGGACGCTGGACGCTGGACGCTGGACGAAAATAAAAAAAGCCCTTGGAAAAGGACCTTTTTTATTCAATTATCTAATCAATTTCTTGTACTTGATTCGTTTGGGCATGAGGTCACCCCCCAAACGTTTCTTTTTATTCTCCTCATATTCTGAAAACGAACCTTCAAAGAAATACACTTGTGAATTCCCTTCAAAAGCTAGGATATGAGTACAAACACGATCCAAAAACCATCTATCGTGGGAAATCACTGCGGCACAGCCTGCAAAATTTTCCAAACCTTCTTCCAAGGCCCTTAGGGTATTCACATCTAAATCGTTGGTAGGCTCATCCAATAGAAGTACGTTGCCTTCCTCCTTTAATGTCATGGCCAAATGCAATCGGTTACGTTCCCCACCGGAAAGCATATTCACCTTTTTATTCTGCTCACTTCCAGAGAAATTAAATCGGCTTAAATAGGCACGGGAATTTACTTGTTTCCCACCCATCATAATCAACTCTTGTTCATTACTGAAATTTTGCCAAATAGTTTTTTCCGGGTCAATATTGGAATGACTTTGATCAACGTATGCGATTTTTGCGGTATCTCCGGTCTCAAACTCACCTTTGTCAGGTGTTTGCTCACCCATGATCATTTTAAAAATAGTGGTCTTCCCAGCTCCATTTGGACCAATAATCCCAACAATTCCTGCTTGGGGTAGTTTAAAATTCAAATCTTCATAAAGCAATTTATCCTCAAAAGCCTTACTGACTCCTTTGGCTTCTATCACATTGGTGCCCAAACGGGGTCCGTTGGGGATATAGATTTCCAGTTTTTCGTCCAATTGCTTTTGGTCCTGGCTCATTAGCTTATCATAGTTGTTGAGTCGTGCCTTTTGTTTGGTCTGCCGACCTTTGGCACCTTGCCGCACCCATTCCAGCTCACGCTCCAACGTTTTTTGCCTTTTTGAGGCAGTCTTGCTTTCCTGTGCCAAGCGTTTTGATTTTTGGTCCAGCCAAGAAGAATAATTCCCTTTCCAGGGTATCCCTTCTCCCCTGTCCAATTCTAAAATCCATCCCGCTACATTATCTAAGAAGTACCTATCGTGCGTTACGGCGATGACCGTTCCTTTATATTGGGCCAAATGATGTTCCAGCCAGTGAACGGACTCTGCATCCAAGTGGTTGGTAGGTTCATCCAATAACAATATTTCCGGTTCCTGCAATAACAATCTACATAGGGCAACCCTTCTTCTTTCCCCTCCGGATAGCACCGCTATTTTTTTATCGGATTCAGGGGTACGCAAGGCATCCATGGCAATTTCCAGCTTGGTATCCAACTCCCAGGCATTGGTGGCGTCGATCTTATCCTGTAAGGCAGCTTGTTGATCCATCAACTTCTGCATTTTGTCGGCATCCTCATAAACTTCAGGAAGTCCGAACATATCGTTGATCTTATTGTACTCATCCAAAATGGCCACAGTTTCGGCCACCCCTTCTTTTACGACCTCCAAAACAGTTTTGTTCTCGTCCAATTGAGGCTCTTGTTCCAGATAGCCCACGTGATACCCTGGAGAGAATACAACATCCCCTTGAAAGTTCTTGTCCGCCCCGGCAATTATTTTCAATAAAGTGGATTTACCAGACCCGTTCAAGCCAAGTATTCCAATTTTGGCACCATAGAAAAAACTAAGGTATATGTTCTTTAAAACAGGCGTATTAGCATTCTTATAGGTCTTGGTAACCCCTGACATGGAGAAGATTACCTTCTTATCATCTGACATAAAATTAGTTGTTAGTTGTTGGTTGTTGGCTTGTGATATGGTCAATAAAATATTCATTTACAGTCCTTTGTTCAATCACCTACCAGTTGTTTATCTTTCGTGTTTTGTTGCTCTATGGTTGGTTATTATGTTAAAAAACAGTGTTTGACCTAAACCCTACCCTTCAATGCATTGAATACCCAAGCAATGGCGAAGAAACCGATACCTACAGATGCAAAACCCCATCCGGCGACGTCATCATAACGAAATGCGCCTAATGCTATTAACGCAAGTCCTACAAAAATCATAATGAAAGTGGCCCATGCGAGTACTGTGTTCTTGTTCATTTCCGAATCAATTAAATTTTAAGCGAATCTCAAATATCGTGAATTTAAAAACATTTGTCGAATTTTAACCGCTCTTATTATTCAAATTATTCAAATGGAAATACAATTCCAGTTTTATCGCGTATGCTATCCATTATTTCAATGAGGTCTAGACTATTTTGATGGCTCCATAAGTCACTTTGCACTTTCCCAGCTGCCAAACATGCATGTACCTCCTCAATTTCATGTGCGTACCCCTTGCCTACTTTCCCTACTTCATTAATTGTTGCCGCTCCATCTTTTTCCAAAGTATACCCTGTAGTTTCATGCCATCTGGGGTGAATGAATATAGAACCTTTACTCCCTGCTATTTGCGCCTTCATTTCTGAATTGGAAGTAAGCCCACTATACAAAATAGCCTGCGCATTTTCATAATCAAATATCATACTGGTCTGTACCTCAACACCTGTTTTGTGAAAATGGACACTTGCCTTTATATCCTTTGGCATTCCCAACATCAAATAGGATAGAAAGATGGGATAAATCCCTATATCCAACAAGGAACCTCCCGCTAGTTCCGGATTTAAAATTCGGCCATCCTCATCCCTATCCAATCCATAAAAAGCAAAATCCGCATGAAGATATCCTATGTCGCCAATGGCACCGTCAGCCACCAATTCCTTCACCTTTTTTATCGTTGGATTAAAACGTGACCATAAGGCTTCCATTAAAAAAACATTATTCTCCTTGGCCACCTTGATTAACTCCAAAACCTGACTTTTATTAACTCCTATTGGTTTTTCACAAAGCACATGATGCCCGGCATTCATGGCCGCTATACTCCACTTCGCATGTGACGTATGCGGGGTGGCGATATAAATTACATCGACCGAACCACTTTGAAAGAGTTCCTCATAACTTCCATAAGTGTAGGGCGCACCATATTCTTTGGCGAATGCCTTGGCCTTTGCAATATCCCTAGAGGCCACAGCTGTTAATTCGCCGCCATCTACCAAGGCCAGATCTTTAGAAAAACTATGCGCAATATTTCCAGCACCTACAATACCCCACTTGATCATATTTTTTGTTTTTATAGAATTGAGCCTACCCAAATTTAACTTCTTATCTTAGCAAAAGAAAAGAATAAACAAGGAATGGACATAAAATTCAATCAAAACGAAGATAAGAATAAGTTGTTACTATCAGACCTCAGGCGAAAACTTGCCGAGGTTCATTTAGGTGGTGGAAAGGTCAAAATTGCCAAACAACACGACCAAGGCAAAATGACAGCTAGGGAACGTATTGATTATCTTTTAGACCCGAAGTCCGAAAGAATAGAAATAGGGGCTTTTGTTGGTGATGAAATGTACGAAGAGCACGGGGGTTGCCCGTCTGGAGGGGTAGTCGTGAAAATCGGCTACGTGAAAGGAAAACAATGTATCGTGGTGGCGAATGATGCTACCGTTAAGGCCGGAGCCTGGTTTCCTATCACCGCAAAGAAAAATTTGAGGGCTCAAGAACTATCGATGGAGAATAGGTTGCCCATTATTTATTTAGTGGATAGTGCCGGAGTCTATCTGCCCATGCAAGACGAAATATTCCCCGATAAGGAACATTTCGGTAGAATTTTTCGAAATAATGCGATTATGAGCAGTATGGGCATTACCCAAATATCCGCTGTTATGGGCAGTTGTGTTGCCGGTGGCGCCTACCTGCCCATTATGAGCGATGAAGCCCTCATAGTAGATAATACCGGAAGCATCTTTCTTGCCGGTAGTTATTTGGTAAAGGCCGCTATAGGAGAAAAGATAGATAATGAAACCCTTGGTGGCGCCACTACCCATTGTGAGATAAGTGGCGTTACAGATTACAAAGCCAAAGATGATGCGGCCGCTTTGGATACGATAAAAAATATCATGGATAAAATAGGGGATTTCCCAAAAGCCGGATTTAATCGTTCGAAGCCTATGAAACCAAAAGAGAATCCTGAGGATATCTACGGAATTATTCCTGGTGCCAGATCGGAACAATACGATATGATGGAAATCATCAAGCGATTGGTCGATGATTCTGAATTTGAAGAATATAAGGCCGGATATGGGCAGACCATTCTAACGGGATATGCCCGTATCGACGGATGGGCGGTTGGCATCGTTGCCAATCAGCGTAAGGTGGTCAAAACCAAAAAGGGGGAAATGCAGTTCGGCGGTGTTATCTATTCCGACTCTGCGGACAAGGCAACCCGATTTATTGCGAATTGCAACCAAAAGAAAATTCCATTGGTCTTTTTACAGGATGTAACCGGATTTATGGTGGGTAGCAAAAGTGAACATGGAGGTATTATAAAGGATGGTGCAAAAATGGTCAATGCGGTAAGCAACTCCGTAGTCCCTAAATTCACCATTGTCATCGGTAATAGTTACGGAGCCGGAAATTACGCCATGTGCGGCAAGGCATATGACCCAAGGTTGATCGTTGCATGGCCAAGCGCCGAGCTTGCCGTGATGAGCGGAAATTCCGCTGCCAAGGTGCTTTTGCAGATTGAAAAATCTTCCTTAAAAAAGAAAGGGGAAACCATTACGGAGAAGAAAGAAAAAGAGTTGTTCGATAAAATCAAACAGCGTTATGATAGACAGGTATCCCCGTACTATGCGGCCGCCCGTTTATGGACCGATGCCATTATAGATCCGAAAGACACCCGTAAATGGGTTTCAATGGGTATTGAGGCTGCTAATCATGCACCCATTGAAAAGCAATTTAATATGGGGGTGTTGCAGGTTTAATGTAAGGGGCTAATGGACCAATTGCATATTAGCATTGGCGAATTGCTGGTCACCAATTTTAATGAGCACTTTTTCATAACCAGGTTTTGTAAAGTAAAGTATATCCTTATCATCTGCGTGAATGGTGTATTTACCTGATGCATCGGTTGAAACAATTTCCTTAGTTCTTTTATTCAATACAGCGACCCCGGGAATCATTTTACCTCCAAAAATGGCGAAGCCAGAAATCATTCGCTGCTTCAATTTTTCCTTTTCTATTTTGGCCTCATATCTTTTAGCTTTCTTCTGTTCTACCATTCGTGTGGTTTCTACATAAAAAGCCATATTCAATTCCGATATTTTTTCCCATTTACCTTGACTTGCGTATTTGCGATAGGAACCTTCCATACTGCTTGTAGCAGCCAATACCAGTTCTAAATCCTCGTTATTGTATATTTCTACCAATTCTAAGGAAACATAAAAATCATCTTCAACATAAATATTATAGGGACTTATATCCATTTTAACAATCATCTCATCCTTTCGTAGCGAATACAAAATTGAATTTTTAGAAGTGTTCAAATTAGACTTTGGGAGACCTAACCGCCCATCTTTATCATAAAAATTGACGCGTATCAATAAACTATCGGCAGAATTTTTTGCGATTTCAAATTCAAAGGTATTCAACTTACGTGGTTTCTTATTAACAGTGATTTTTGTTGCCAATTCTCCCCCCAAGGCTATATTATCCTTCCAATAGCCGTAATTATCCTCTCCTCTATTCCGATAGCCGACACTTTCAATGATTGGCGCAAATCCTTTGTTGGTTATGACCACCTCATTTAATTGTTCCACAAAAGGTTCCATAAAAATAATTTCCTCCTGTGTTGAAGAAAAACCAATCTCCTCAATGGTCAGAGTAATGGTTTTATATCCAATTGAAGATATTTGAAGCGTATCTGAAGATGATATGCCTTTGTCCTCGGCACGTAATGAGAATCTACCAAGTTCATCGGTAACGGTACCTATACCCTTATTTAAGATACCGATATTCACATAAGGCAAAGACTGTTTGTTTTCAGCATCCACTATTGTACCACTATATTGTACCTGTGCAAATAGTGTGGTTCGTAGCAATACACTAAATAGAAAAAATGCTGTTTTTAATTTCACTTTAAATACTTATGCAGTTTATTTAACGCCAAAAGTACTTCCCGCCACAATGGATAGTAGTTCCCTATTTACATTTTTTTCAGCCATCGCGGTGACTTTTATTACTTTCTTCTGAGATGGTTTTCCATAGTTATAATAAATGGTTGTCTTCAAATAAGTGGGCTCATACCCCTTGTTCCCTAAATATTTCAAATTAATCCTCCAAACACCAGCCAGTGATTCATCAATTAAAAATTGTTTACTGGAATAGCCTTTTATCTTTTCATCATAAATTCGTTCAGGTTCATTTTCTGCAGAATGACTCCAAACGAAATAGCGACTTTCAGGATTCACAAATTGAAGATCAAATTCTGCTTCACTATTGTTCCATTCAAACAATACCCGTATGCCACCAATATCACCGTCTACCTCATTTTCATCTGAAATAGCCAACTCTTCACCTTTCAGCGCCATTAAATTAATGGTTTCGGTATCCATGATGGCATCTATACCATCCTCAATAGGAGGAATTGAATCCATTTTTCTAAAACCTTGGTATCTCGCATAGATTGCAAGACCCCTTTTATACTCTTTATTAGATACATACATACTGGCCAAATCTCTGTAGGACTGGGCATACCTAGGCCGCTTCTTGAAAATTTCCTTGTAAAGGGCCAATGCTTCCATTTCCTTATTTTGTTCTTCTAACAAATAAGCGAGACCTTTTAAAGCGTTTGGGTTATCTGCAAACTCAATTTTAATTTCAGATTCAATTTTCTGACTAAATGGGCTTTCCTCCCTTTTTTCGTAAAAATGATTCAATGATGCCAGAAAAAAATATGCCGAACTCCCATATATTTTTTTCTGTTCCTGAAACACGGCATACGCAGCTTCAGCCGAATCGGCCTGCTCCATTTTAGTGATATAAATCGGTGCGGCTCTTTCCAATGAGCTTGTTGCCATGGATTTGTCAAATTTATTATTACGGAGTTTAGCTTGGTCATAGGGTTTATCGGTGCCTTCTTCCCTTATAATGTTAGTACCTTTTGTATTGATTACGATGACACCACCACCTGCGATGTTACCATATTTTATGGCTCCGTTAAGACCTGGTATAACGGCGATCCTGTCAATATTCGTAATATCCAAAAAATCAGGGGTCTGTGTAAAAATGACACCGTCAACCTCAAATATCGGTGGCCGAGGATTACCCAGTGACCCGCCCCCACGCAGAATAACCGAATTATCTGGACCCCTTCTCAAACCCGGTATTTTACCGATTAGAGCTGATACAATATCAACAGCACTGCCATTCAGGTCGTTACCATCCACATAGTTCATATCATACCCAGATTTTTCGGCATCTACAAAGCCATAAGCGGTTCTTATGATACTCTTTTTAGTGGCATAATTATTTGCCATAGCTTCCTGACCCTTCCGTTCACGCTGTTCTACGGTTACCTCGTCCAATTCTTGCACCATAGGCAGCATGTCAATATTTAAGACCTTGGTGACATCCTCTACCATAATTTCTACGGTTTTCATACCCACATAACTGAATACCAAAATATCACGCGGTCTGGCATTAATTTGGTATTTACCACTGGCATCTGTTTGAATACCCGTCGTGGAACCTTTTAAGGCAATATTGACATTGGGTAATGGGGCACCGTAAGAAGTGACTACACCGGTAATGGTATTTGCATTGTTTTGGGCTATTGAACTAAAAGTGAATAAAAGAAAAACGTAAACTAAAAATGATTTCATGCAGCATATTTGTGATAAATATATTACAACCTTTGTTTGGAAGTACTATTAATTTTAAAAAGCTCCTGATTTACATTTTTTAGACTCAATTTAAAAAGGTCTATACTTTTCCTTTGTTTATTGGTTCCATAATCATAATAGGTCGTTACCTTTACATAGCTAGGAGTAAGACTTTTATTACCAAGATATCTCACATTTACCTGCCAATTTCCTAATAATGAGCCATCAATAAGGAACTCTTCAGAAGAAAACCCAATTAATTTTTCATCGGTAATGCGATTCGCGTTGGCCATTAAGGAATGCTTTGAAGTAAAATACTGTCCTTCCGGATTTACGAATTGAAGCTCAAACTCCGCTTCACTATCATTCCATTCAAAAACCAACCGGGTTCCATCAAAATCATTTTCTAACACATACTTCTTTGAATTTTTAGAAATAATTTCATTTCCGTTCACGGCAATCAAATTGTTGAACTCCCTATCCATAATGGTTGAAAATGCTGTAGAATCGTTTCGTAAAAACCCTTGATCTACTAAATAATCGTATCTGGTATATAAGGAAGCAGCGGTTTTATTTTCATCTAAGTCCCTATAACTGTTTGCCAGATCCATGTACGATTGACCATAGTTGGGGCGTTGAATAAAAACCTCTTTATACATTTCATGGGCGCGTTCAACATCACCATGAGCATGCAAAGCATAGGCCAACGCCTTCAAAGCGACAGGATTCCTTCCAAAAGATTGGTATGTATCCTTTACGATTTTATTTGTAAATTCTTCGTCGTTCCAATTTTCATTGAAATAGCTAAACGCATCGATATAATAGCTGTAGCTACTTCCATATTTAGGGGCATAATAGTCATACATTTTTTGGGCCTCAGAAAATGATTTACTTTTTTGCAAATCTTGAAGATACACCGGTTGATCATTGAAAAGGGCTGCCGATGATAAGGCATCTCCAGTATACATATTGTTGCGAAGTCGCGCCTTATCGGTTAATTCCTTTGATTGTGAAAAGGCGTTGCCCGCATTTGTATTTATAATGACCACCCCACCAGATGCTATACCGCCATATAAGTTTCTTGCCGCTAATCCAGAAAGCACTGCGACACGCTCCATATTACCAACGGGTATCCAAATGGGTGCATCGTTTAAAACTAAGCCGTCCACATCAAAAATTGCTGCTTGATTGTAATTTATAGAGCTAGCCCCTCTCACGGACACAAAACCTCCTTTAATACAATCTCCAGAGACGTCTACACCGGGAAATTGACCTCTTAATATGCCCAGAATACATAAGGCGACCTCTGTTTTCTGATTTTCCGGTAATAATCGTATTTGATAGGCCGAGGTGGTGGCATCCAATATTCCATAAGCGGAACGGATTAAATTCGGATCCGTACGAAATTCAATTTCCAAATCTTCTTTAGACTTTCTCCTACTTTTGGTCACCGTTACCTCATCCAGTTCCTGAATATCAAGGAACATTTCGATATTTAAAATACGCGTCACATCTTCAACGCGAATTTCGATGGATTTAAAACCCACAGCAGAAAAGATAAGGCTATTACCGGGAGTTGCGCTAACCGAATAACGGCCTTCGGTATCGGAATAATATTCCTTATTGTCGTTTTCAACTTCAATTTTTACGTTATTTAAGGGTACACGCCCGTCCGTTATGATACCAGTTATTTGTTGGGATTTGTCCTGCGCCGTTAAAAGGCCCATTACAAAGAATACTAAGAGAATAATTTTTTTCATAGCTATATAATTTTATTCGTTTATCGATACAGTGGAAACATTTACTTTAAAAAGTTCTTGGTTAACGGCTGAGTTCAACCCATAAGTGCAATAGACTTATTCTTTAGGACTTCAATAGGGTTGTTATAATTAAATTTTCTAATAGGTCTGTAATTTAGTAATCTTTCTACTTCTTTTATTCTTTTGACCGATACATTTCTAAGGTCTGTTTTCTTAGGGAAGAATCGTCTGATTACTCCTATTCTGTTTTCCACGGTTCCTTTGTCCTGAGAGGTATAAGGTCTTGTAAAGTAAGTTTTTACATTAAAATCCTTGGCTATTTTGTAATGGTAGGCAAACTCTTTTCCATTGTCGAAGGTTATGGTCTTTATCCATGAACTATTGAAGTTCGATAGTCTTCTTTTCATTTTTTGATAGATATGTTCAGCTTGCTTTCCTTCCAACTTCTCCAACATGGTTACCAAGGTAGCTCTGTCGGTCATTACCAATAAGGCCGATTTATGGTTACTGCCCATCATCAGGTCTACTTCTATATCCCCTATACGCTTGCGCTGTGCCACTACTTTAGGTCGTTGTTCTATCGATACCCTTTGGGTAATAGCACCTCGATTGTCTTTTAGGTTACCGCGCTTCTGTCTTCTACCGGTATGCCTAAGGTACTTGTGTAGGTTTTTATAGCTTGCGTGCTTTCTGTGATGACTATGTTTAACGGTCCAAGTCCATTGATATATGGTCTCATGGCTTACACAGAACTCCCCTTCTTTGGAGAGCCGCCGAGCAATCAGTTCGGGACTCCAGCGCTGAACCATCATAAGATTGGCTATGCGCACTTTGAGCTGACTTGTGAGCAGTATCAGCTTAGGTTTGTTCGAATGTCTGTAATCCGTTTTTCTCTGGGCATGCGCTCCAATATACTTCCCGGCAGTTTGACCTCTGGTAGGCAGATTACGTTTGAGCTCACGACTTATCGTGCTCTTGTTAACTCCTAACTCATCGGCAATTCTAGTTTGGGTGATACCTACTTGTAAAAGACTTTGGATTTGATACCTTTGAGCTAAGGTCAATTGTTTGTATTTTTTCATGCAAGATCAATATAAATATTGAACCTAAAATACTTGGGGCTAGCCCCAAGTATTTTAAATATGCATGTTGCACTTATGACTTGAACTTAGAAAAGGATTTTTTCAATTTAATAATGATTAGGTAATACTAAAATAGGGTCAAAAGTGTTATATCCTATACGATATATTATATTTGATTATGCTCGTTAAAATGAATTTAAGGGATCAAGTTCGAGATTACCTCCTCTCTGAAATGATTACCGGAAAACTACATACCGGCAAAACCATCAATTTAGCTGCCCTTTCTAGGGATTTGAACGTCAGTGTAACGCCCATAC
>JBBSKR010000066.1:0-16944 GCA_038256135.1 Flavobacteriales bacterium
ACTTAGTTAAGGTGGAATCGGTTTGAATCGCATATTTCAGAATAGGTTCATCATAAAGAAATGCCTTTATTTTACCTTTCTACAAAGCTACCAATCCCAAGTTAGCGCTAGCGAAGGTATTGATATTCCTAAAAAAATGTTCCGTTAAAAAATGTTCCGTTCCAGAATTGGCAATAGTACCCATTTTCCTATCCTTGAATTCGGTGAAACCATCCGGATTATTAATCAGTTGATTCACGGTCAAGCTCGAGGCGATACTTGCCGTTAACCCCGAAATAAAAAAAAAGTCCGCCGAACATTAAAGCCAACGCCGTAATCTTACCTAAACGGGTCACGGGTGCCTTACCCCCATATCCAACAGTGGTAAGGGTAACGGCAGACCACCAAATCCCATCCCACAATCCTTTTCTACCGGTTCGAAAAGCAGCCGGATTCGCTTTGCGCTCAAAAATCCATCCCAAAATACCGAATAGAAAAATAATGAAAAGCAAAAGCATCAGTCCGCTTAAAAAGCCAAGATTAGAAAATCCTGCTAAAAAGGTCATGAATTTATCAAAAGAAGACACTTGAGATGCGGCAATAGTGGCATTGGAAGCAAAAAAAGAGTGGGTAAACTCCATTTCCTTACAATTTTGACTGGTAATGGTCAATGGGTTGATACTCAAATCTATTCCGCCGGTACGGACGGAGTCCAACATCGCAGCAAACTCCACGGGTACCAAGATGTAGTTCAATTCGAGGCTGTTTGCCGCACGTTTTTCCAAGGCCAAACATTGAGGCCTACTAGATTCTCGCCATTTTGAACTACAAAGGGTGCAGCCGGTGTATATCCAACCACTAGGGCGTCCTTCTCAACTTGACCGTATAGCGTAATGGATAAAAAAAAGTAGGATTGCGGGTATTACTTTACTCGATAGACGAGATTTAAATGCTCCGAGGCTTGCCTCGAAATTTTAAGGTTGTTTTTCTACAATGTCTCGTGGGCTTGCCCCGAGGTAGTTTACTTATATACTACATTATTTGTATCCTTTTAAATATACATCATTTTAGAAAACGAATTAGGACGTATTTTAAACCCAAAAAGAAGTAATTTTAAATACCATTAAAAGCAACTTAAATGATAATAAAGCTCTTGAATAAAAATGAGGTGACCACCACCCTGCAAGCTCAACTTAGTGCGCTTTATAAACAATTGAATGACAAGTTGAAACAGTTAAAACTTGCCACTATTTTGGAAAACGAGGGCCAAACGATTATTGCTGTATGTATGGATGACGAAACTTTAGTAGGTATAGCGATGATGGCCAAATACAAAGTAATATCCGGTTACAAGGGAATGATCGAAGATGTGGTAGTGTCGCACGATTATAG
Source organism: Flavobacteriales bacterium (assembly GCA_038256135.1). Taxonomy (GTDB): domain Bacteria; phylum Bacteroidota; class Bacteroidia; order Flavobacteriales; family Flavobacteriaceae; genus Maribacter. The sequence continues at coordinate 1,372 of JBBSKR010000066.1, forward strand.
GGGGCAGGGCATAGGAAGAAAATTGATGGAAAAACTATTGGATCACGCCAAAAGCGAAAAATTGGACGCCATACTCCTATTTAGTGGACACCATAGAACCGCAGCCATCTCACTTTACAAAAGCTTAGGTTTTAAACTGAAGGACAGCGGATTATATATAAAAATACTTAAAGTTATAATTTAATTAAACTTTTTTAACGTGCTGTAGTTGATTCTTTAATTCTTCCATGGATTCATGTAACTGCCTCAATAGACCGTTATCGGTTGTAGCATCTACGTTGAATGTAATCTTACTACTAACCTCCCAAATTTCTTGAACCTGAAAAGGCTTGATATCGTATGGAGGATAGGTTTCGTTCAAGGACACCAACGTAATATTATTGGAATTGGGTCGCTTTTCGATTTTTTTCACCATGACCGAATCTTGAAGTACCACTACATACATTTTGTTGGCACTCACATAGTCTATATGCTCGACAGCCCTGGCCAAAACCCATTCCCCTGGATGTAGATTGGGCAGCATACTGTCCCCTTCCACCTGAAAACCACGATAAGTAGCATTCCTGAATTCTGGAATGGGCAGGTCAAAGGCAGGTAATTGCTGATACCAACTGGTATCGGATATGTTCTGGGGATATCCTGCCGCCGCTTTGGCATTGACCAACACCATATTATCACGATTGGCAGAATCGACGGTAACCACTTTGGGTATCACACTGGTCTTGGAGGTCTCGAGGTACTGCTCGTCACTTTCACCAAAAAGCCATAATGGATTGATCTTAAATTGTTTCAACAACTCCAACACTATTTTACCGGAGAGTTTGGTTCGGCCACGTTCAATATCGGCAGTGGTATTCGACACCCCTAAATGCGCCGCGAAATCCGCTTGGGTAAAGCCCAGTTCCCTACGCAAATCGGTAAATCGTTTTAATGTCAGTTCGTTTTCCATGGTTTTATTCTAAATCGAAAGGACAACACGTATCCATTTCTTCCTCAAATATAGTAATTATGGATTATATCCAGAATATTATTTGGATTATTTCCATATTTAGGAAAATATCCATAATTTTGGAATAATTACAAGCCTATGGATTTCAACCGAGTTAAAGAAAAACTGAACATTTTGGCAGATGCCGCCAAATATGATGTATCCTGCTCCAGTAGTGGTAGCAATCGCACGAACAAAGACAAGGGGTTGGGGGATACCGGCAATGGGATTTGCCACACCTACACCGAAGATGGCAGATGTGTGTCGCTATTAAAAATTCTTCTGACCAACCATTGCATTTTTGATTGCGCCTATTGTGTTACCCGCAAAAGCAACGATATTAAAAGAGCTGCCTTTAAGATTCAGGAAGTGGTAGACCTTACCATTAACTTCTATAGAAGAAATTATATCGAGGGACTTTTTTTGAGTTCCGGTATTTTCAAAAGTGCCGATCATACGATGGAACGGTTGATCGCCGTTGCCAAAAAACTACGTGAGGAAGAGAATTTTAATGGGTACATTCATCTAAAATCCATTCCTGGTGCCAGTGACGAGTTAATGTACGAGGCCGGATTGTATGCAGACCGCTTATCCGTAAATATAGAAATCCCCACTATCTCAGGCCTTAAATTATTAGCTCCGGATAAAAAGCACGAAGATTTCACCAAGCCGATGCTCAAGGTCAAGAACGAGATCATCCGTTATACCGAAGAGCGAAAAATATTAAGGAGTACCCCCAAATACGCACCTGCTGGTCAAAGTACCCAAATGATCATAGGTGCTACGGGCGAAAGTGATAAGGATATCATGTATTCGGCAACCCATTTTTACAAGAACTACCATATGAAACGGGTCTACTATTCGGGCTACGTCCCCATATCAACCGATAGCCGCCTTCCCTCGTTAGGTTCAGAAGTACCCATGTTACGGGAGAACCGCTTGTACCAAACCGATTGGCTGCTGCGCTTTTATGGTTTTAGTATCAAAGAGATATTGGATACGGAGCACCCAAATCTAGATATGGATATCGACCCGAAATTAATGTGGGCCTTACGCAACCTGAACCATTTTCCGGTAGACATTAATAAGGCAGATAAACGAATGCTCGCCCGTATACCGGGTATCGGAATGGGTTCTGTTCATAAGATACTCAACGGTAGGAAGTTCAGGAATTTGAACTGGGACCATTTGAAAACAATGGGCGTCGCGCTTAATCGCGCAAAATATTTCATCATCTGTAATTCCAATGATTGGGAACGACGGGATTTGGATGCCGTTAGAATTAAGGGAATGATCCTACAATCTGGAAACAGTAAGTTCAAAAAACAGTACAGCAACCAATTATCTCTTTTTAATTAGTTAAAAAATTAGCACAATGGAATATTTCTACAACACCCTAAGACCACAGATATTCATGCCTTCAAAAGGTATTATGGAGTATTGTAGGTTTAGAATATTGACTTTAGGCTACCAATGGGTGGTGCTGAAAAGTAACGCTAAAAAACGCATCAGTATATACAGAAGACTGGTGATTTCCTTTTACTTCTAAAACGAGATCTTATGAACGCATCAAAATTCTTAATTTATGACGGCAGCTTCAACGGCTTTTTAACAGCTGTTTTTGTTGGCTTTGAGCAAAAATTACCGCATGCCAACATTCAACGGAAAGGCCAGGTTCAAAATGTATTGTTTGCCGAGACGGAAACAATTTTTACCAATATCGAAAAGGCACAACGGGTATGGAACGGTGTCCGCAATAGAAGCCATATGGCCATTAAAAATATTTATTTTGCATATTTAAGCGAACACAAAGAAATTGAGTCCCAACTCTACCAATATATTCAAAAACTGATGGGCACAAAGGGCGATAAGGCCCAGGATTTTTCTGATGATGGTGTGCTCAAAATTAATCAATTGGCACATAAGGTAGGTCGTGAAAAACACCGTATGGAGGCTTTTGTACGCTTTCAACTAACAAAGGATGAGGTGTATTTTGCCAATATTGAACCTGATTATGATGTACTTCCCTTGATTTCCAAACATTTTAGGAACCGGTATGCAGACCAGCAGTGGATTATTTACGATATTAAGCGCAAGTATGGGCTTTATTATAATTTAAACGGAGTGGAAATCATTTCCCTCGACCTGAACGATATTTATTCCAATAGCTTGCACAAAAGCACGGTTTTTTCCGATACGGAATATGAATACCAAGAGCTGTGGAACGGCTACTTTAAAAGCACCACTATAAAATCGCGAATCAATGCAAAGCTACACACCCAACACGTACCAAAACGGTACTGGAAATACTTGTCGGAGAAAAAAGAAGCTGTATAGGCTGTTTAAATTGATAGGACTTTTATAGCATCTTGTTGCTTATAGGTTTATTGAAATTAATTGGTATTATAGTTGATTGATATAATAATTCCCAATTTCAGATATCATAATCCGTTTGAAAGCGGCTTCATATTAATAATAGTTAGCCTTTAAAACCTTTAAAATCCTTTTATTTACAACCGCTACTACAATTTTGGACTCTTTATGTACCTTGACGATCAATAACAGATAAAAACGTGTTAGACCTAAATACCCAATTTCAAGAACCGAACCCAACAAATCAGTCTACACTCAAAAGGCTGTAATACCTGCTATTTCACATTAGGCGATTCTTTTAATGCGTCAATTAGACACCAACAAAAATGGCCCAACGAGTCAATACTCCTACCCAATTGCCCTAACTTTACAATCAAATCGCAAACCCACTTGAAAGAGAAGCTCAAACAGCTGGAATTGTTTCTAAAAAGTTCCCGCTTTGACCGAGGACTCCGGCTTGGGGTCGGGATTGTCGTGCCCTTTGCCGTACTGTACTTTTTAGGGTATTTTGAATATGCACCAGCCGTTGTAGTCGGTACTTTATTAAATGCGCCAGGCGACATTCCAGGAAGTATCAAGCGTAAGGTCAAAGCCATTTTAGTCAGTATTGGATTAACGATGGTAATTACAGCCATAATCCTATTTTCAAAACACTTTCTACCCCTTTTGTTGTTAGCAATTACGGTTATTTCATTTTTTGTATCGCTTATTTCGGTCTATGGTTTTAGAGCGTCTTTGGTATCATTTTCTGGCTTGTTGGCAATGGTTTTGGCATTTGCAGTCCAAAAGGAAACAGCGCATGAGATTTTGGTCCAAATATCCTTAATGGGCGTTGGAGGTATTTGGTATTTGGTCGTATCCTTTATTTTTCAAAAACTCGCGCCTAAAAAAGATCAGAACCAGCTATTGTCTGATACGCTTCTCCATATTGGTGAGTATTTAAAATTACGAGCCAAATTACTAGCGAAGAAAACCAAGCGTGACGCACGCCTTAAACAGGCTTTCATCCTTCAAAATCAAATCAACGAAAAGCATGAAACACTCCGAGAAGTACTGCTTACCGAACGTAAACGTTCTGGACGTTCGCATTATGAAGAAAAGCAACTGCTTATTTTCGTCTCCTCTATCAATATCTTCGAATTGATAGAAGCAAAACATTTGGATTATACAAGAATCGATGGCATTTTTGGCAAGCGAAAAGAATTCTTAAAAGCTTCCAAAAAGCTGAACAAAATCATGGGCAACCATCTCATACGTTTGTCCGAATTATTGATTCAAAATGATAAAATACCAAATAAGGATATTCTCTTAAATGCTTTATCAAAAGCTAACGAATCGATCACTAATTACATTGATACCGTCAAATTACCAGAGGCGCGTGAAGGCGCATTGGTTTTGAAAAACCTATACGATTATCAAGAACAACTGCTTCAAGAAATCAGGGCTATTAGACGTGTCATGGCAAATGTAAAAGATGCCTCCAAAGTATCCTTAATAAGACAAGATTCGAGCCAGTTTTTAACACTCCAGGAATACAGACTGAACGTTCTTGTACAAAATTTCAGTTTGAATTCCACAATGTTTAGACATGCATTGCGCTTTGCCATTGCCATTGTATTTGCATATCTGTTGGGCTTACTTTTTGACATTCAAAACACTTATTGGATTCTGCTGACCATCGTTGTTATTATGCGACCTAGCTATGGTCTAACCAAAGATCGTTCGAAAGATCGTATCATCGGCACACTGATTGGTGCTGCGGTTGCTGTTGGTATTGTGCTGGTTACCCAAAATGTAATTGTCTATTCGATATTGGCAATTGTCTCATTGATACTGGCATTTTCATTGATTCAGCAGAATTATAAGTCTGGTGCTGCATTAATCACCATTAGTATCGTCTTTGTGTATTCCTTCATCAATCCTAATGCTTTTGAAGTGATTCAGTATCGCGTCATCGACACGGTTATTGGTTCCGCTATTGCAGTCATTGCCAATTATATACTTCTGCCAAGCTGGGAAGCCGATAATCTAAAACAGGTACTTCTGAGCGCTTTAAAAATGAACAAAAAATATCTTTTGGCAACACAAGCGTTTTATCAAGATACTTCCAAACACAAACTCTCCTATAACGTGGCCAGAAAAGAGGCATTTCTTGCCATAAGTAATTTAAATGCTGCCTTCCAACGAATGACCCAAGACCCAAAATCGAAACAGAAAGAATTTCAACTGATATATGAAATTGTGACAATCAACCAGACCATGGTTTCGGCCATCGCGGCTATCGGTAATTTTATCAATAACCATAAAACCACGCCTGCTTCAATAGATTTTAATGTACTTATCAAAAAAATTTCCAATACCCTACAAATGTCGTTCGATAGTTTAGACCATACCCAAGTCAAGAAGAAAGTCGCTGAAGAAACTGTTGAATATGCGCAAGAGAAGTTGTTGAGCAAATACGAGAAATTATCAAATTTACGTGATGAAAATATTAAGCAAGGTAACACCGAATTAGACACTGAAACGCTTCATGCTCTTCAAGAAGCCTATTTGATTACCAATCATTTGGGCTGGTTAAAATCCCTTTCAGAAAACCTAAAAAAGGCGACGGAACGCTACCGTTCTTCCATCGTAGATGACCAATAGCTATTTTATTGATTTTTAGGAATATTCGTATCATGCTTCTTATTAGAATATATAGCACGTTGCCTTAGGTGCTAATTTTAGCAGTTGTGAATATCATCTTTTATTTTGACACCTAAATATTCAGCCAACATGGTATTTTAAAACTTGAACTGCCTATAGATGAAAAAAATTGAAGAAATGATGAAATTATTCAATGATGAAATTTCGGAATTTGATAGTCAAAAACGGTTTGCAAGAATGATTGAAAATACATTACCAAAAAAGTAATTGTTACGCAAGCCTATAACCCTGGTAAAAATTGACCTTTTTGAACCGCTTTCAAGCAATTTTCTATTTTTAACCAGGCGTTCCAAATGTGAAATTCGGGCCTTTTAAAATCGGATTATTAATGTATGGGAAAAGGGGTTATAGATTAAAACAAAAAAAATCTTCCCGCCCCGCCCCGCTATTTGAAGGTTTTCAATGAATTTCAGTTAGTTTCAATATTGAATTTATCGTGCTTTAATAAGGTAGAAGCCGCTAGTTTAGTGGGCAACTCGATGTTGCAATTTGATATAAAAATGCGAGTCCTCGACTTTTTATGGAATGCCGAAAGAAGTTATCAATACCTAAATCAAGAAACAAAAGAAATGCTGAACTGGTATTGTGAAGGATTTAATGAATATTTAATTGTCGGCAATGGTGAATTTCCATTAGAGTTGAGTTTACTAGGGACTAAACCAAGGCCCTTAACACCGCTAGACATTATTTCCGTTACGCATTTTATTGGGTCTATCATAATGAAAGACATAAAGTACAAGCAAACAAAATATTAGAAGGAAAAGCCTAAGCAAAAAATCGTTTACAAAACATAGCTATTATAGGCTTTTCAATAGGTTTTTGTTATTTAAAAACACCTCGAAATTTTTAATTTAGGCTATTAAGAGGGATAAAAAATATAATTCCAAAATTTATGTGAACAGCCTATAAATGATTTAGGCTAAGTAACCTATCCGCCAAGAATGTCACAACGGCCTATGAAGAAAACATATCAAACCCTACCCTCATATCTGCCGGCAGAAAAGTTATTTACTCATTCGATATTTAATTTTATCGGCATTCATTTGTTCACTACGTACGAAAGGACCGCGCATCAACATTCCCAATACCGCCCAAAATCCCTTCCGGGATTTTTACTATATTTCCATGTAAATGCGCGGACTACAACAAGCGCTGTGATGTAAACAATTTAAAACAGACTGCAGAAAAAGTAACAAAGATGACTATCGAAAAAATAAAATTGCTCCGAAAAGAACTCCACAGATACCCCGAGCTGTCGGGGCAAGAGATAGAAACGGCTGGACGGATTAAGAAATTCATAGAAAAATATCATAATACCAAAATCATTGAACATATTGGAGGGAATGGATTAGCAGTTGTCCATGCGTTTTCGAATAGCGGTCCCACTATCGTTATTCGCTGCGAATTGGATGCGCTTCCTATCGAAGAAGAAAACAATTTTGAGTACCGCTCTCTTAACAATGGTATATCCCACAAATGTGGCCACGATGGTCATATGGCCATTGTGGCTGGACTGGTCTTTTGGTTGAAAGAACAGGATTTCAAGCATGGAAAAGTGATATTGCTTTTTCAACCGGCTGAAGAAACGGGAACCGGTGCACCCAATGTTTTAAACGATGATAGGTTTACTAAATTAAATCCGGATTATATATTTGCATTGCATAATATTCCCCGTCAGCCACTTCATTCGATTATAAGCCTTAACGGTAATTTTTCTTCTACCGTGCAGAGTGTTGCTATCCAGCTGAAAGGTAAAGAGTCGCATTCTGCTGAACCCGAACATGGAGTGAATCCGGCATTGTGCATTGCTGAGCTTATACAAAAATTTGACGCCTTAAATATTAATGACCCTTCGAAGGAAGATTTTAGGTTGTGTGTACCCATTTATTCCAGCATGGGAGTAAAATCTTATGGCATTTCTGCTGGGTTTGGCGAGATACATTACACCTTAAGAACCAAAAGTACAGATAAAATGGAAAGGCTAAAGCAGGACGTACACAGTATTCTATTAGAAGTTTGTCCAAAACACAAATTGCCTCACACAGCAAAATGGTTTGATTATTTTCCCGCCGTTGTTAATGACGGGTTCTGTAACCAGGTTATTACGGAGACAGCAAAAACACACAGTTATGATATTATCAATAATAGCATACCCTTTAAATTCGGGGAAGATTTTGGCTGGTTTTCTGAAAAATACCAGGCAGCGATGTTTGGTATTGGAGCCGGGTTAGAATCCCCTGCGCTGCATCAAGCCAACTATGACTTTCCTGATGACATCATAGAAACTGGAATGATTATGTTTCAAGGAATAATTAAAAGAATATTAACGCACCCAAAATGAAAATATGAAAAAAAGCAAAATGAAAAGCGATAAAATGAACAATAAGAAACAAGGAACAAAAGCGGTATGGGGTGGACAAAGCGAATTGTTTTATCAAGGAGCAACCCAGGTACCTATCGTAAATAGTGTAACCTTTGGATATGACAATGTGGACGACTGGTTTGATGTGGCCATTGGGAAAAAAGAAGGACATATCTATAGCAGAAACACCAATCCAACGGTAGCAGTTTTCGAAGATAAAGTAAGAGTTCTCGAAAATGCCCAAGCAGCTACCAGCTTTTCAACAGGAATGGCCGCGATAAGCAACACCTTATCCACTTTTTTATCTCAGGGAGATAGGGTTGTTTCTATCAAAGACACCTATGGCGGTACGAGTATTGTATTTTTAGAATTTCTTCCTAAAAATGGAATCGAGGTAACCCTCTGTGATACCACAAATCATGAAGAAATTGAAGCAGAAGTAAAAAAAGGCTGTAAGATGCTATATCTGGAAACTCCTACAAATCCCACCTTAAAAATACTGGATTTAAAAAGGCTCATCAAGTCTGCCCACGAAGTTGGGGCATTGGTTGTTGTAGACAATACCTTTGCTACGCCAATCAATCAGCAGCCTCTGGAGCTTGGTGCTGATATTGTTTTGCATAGTGCTACTAAATATCTGGGAGGCCATTCCGATGCCATGGGAGGCGTAGCTTGCGGCAGTAAAGAGTTAATACAGCACCTATTTCATTACCGGGAAATCAACGGCGCCAGTTTGCACGCAAATACGGCCTACATGTTATTGAGGGGCATCCAAACGCTGGAATTAAGGGTTTTGCGACAAAATGAAAATGCCATGAAGTTGGCTGAACATCTGGAAAAACATAAAAAAATTGAACAGGTTTTCTATCCGGGACTGGAATCACACCCCGGACACAAAATCGCATCGGGGCAAATGACAGGATTTGGAGGCGTATTGGCTTTTTCTGTTAAAGGAGATTTCGAGAACGTGAAATTATTCCTGAATAGTTTGGAGCTGGCTCATTTAGCAGCAAGTTTAGGTTCTGTAAGTACATTAATAGGTCCCCCAAAAGTAACAAGTCATGTTGAAGCCACAGAAGAAGAACGAAAACAGTTGGGCATTCCCGAAACCTTAATACGCTGTGCGTTGGGAATAGAAAATATAGAAGATATTATTGCTGATTTTGACAATGCTCTTTTAAAAATCTAATTAACAACCCATTGAACTACTGTTGACAAAAATGAAAACCGTTTTACTAGTTCATAATTTGGTTTGAAACAAGTGAAAGTTTGCGCTACAATGAACTTCGTTAGATGATAGTTCAAGAATGGATTAAAACTGATCCCCGATTTTAGTGAAGGTAATTAATTTTTTTTTTAAGATTATTAAAACTGCTCTACAAGCGAACATATAAAAGAATAAAATGATTCAGATAAAATAAAATACTTTGTTGCATACCCGCTCCCAATTTGAAAATTATTAACTGCACTCCTAACCGCTACCAAGTAGCAATTTTGCGTTTTAAAATTTGATATGGCTTATTTAATTTGTAATTCTATAGTACGACGGATGTGGTATTGGAATAGTATAGTAAGTATTTAGTAACTTAACCCTAATTATTCCAGACCAATGGCTAAATATTCCTTGAACATCAATACAAAAAAAATTGAAGTAGATGTTACCGAAGGTACTTCTTTGTTGTGGGTATTACGTGAACATCTTGGACTTACCGGCACTAAATACGGCTGTGGAATTGCCCAATGCGGCGCCTGTACCATACACGTGGATGGCAACCCTACTAGAGCTTGCGTTATTCAGGTTAAAGGTGTAGCAAATGGACAAAAAATAAAAACAATAGAGGGACTTTCAAGTGATGGCAGTCATCCATTACAAAAAGCATGGATAGCAGCGCAAGCACCACAATGCGGTTATTGCCAATCTGGACAAATTATGCAGGCGGCAGCACTTTTAGAGAAAAACCCAGACCCGACACGAGCAGATATAAAATCGTATATGAACGGAGTTCTTTGCCGTTGTGGCACATACTTACGCATTATTAAGGCCATAGAATTGGCTTCTGAAACGAAAACACCTTTATCTTAATTATTTTAAATAACCAAAGATGTCCAATTCCAAGAACAGTATAGACCGCAGACGCTTTTTAAAGGCCACAGGGGGTGTAGCGCTGTTTATAGGAGTATCTGGATTACTCCCACAGTTTGTTTCTTGTTCCGATACCAAAAAAATGAAGGAACAATTGAAGAAACACAAAATTACCGCGTGGGTACAATTGACCGAGGATGGTAATATTACTATTTATAATCCGGCAGCGGAGATGGGACAAGGATCAATGACCTCCTTACCTGTTGTTTTTGCTGAGGAAATGGACGCAGATTGGTCCAAGGTCAACGTTGAGTTTTCACCTCAGGAGAGTGCAATTTATGGATCCGAAGGATGGACCCCGGGCTCAAAATTAATGTTTACCGTAGGTAGCAGAATTACTAAGAGTAATTTTCCGTTGATGCGAAAATCAGGTGCGCAAGCCAGGTATGTACTATTGACTAGTGCCGCGAATCATTGGAATGTTCCTATTGAGGAATTATCAGCATCCAATAGTTTGGTATTCCATAAGAAATCCAACAAACAAATTAACTATGGCGAATTAGTACCTTACCTAACCATACCGAATGATTTTCCTGATTTTATTGAATCGGACTTTAAGAATCCAGCTGATTATCTACTTATTGGCAAGGAAATACCGAGAACGGAAATACCATCCAAGGTGGACGGTACCGCACAATTTGCCATTGATATCCGACTACCGAATATGGTCTATGGGGTATTGGAAAGGGGCAATCTCCATGGCTCTAAACCTACATTGAAAAACGAAGATGAGATATTGGCCATGGAAGGAGTTTTGAAAATAGTCCCTTTTGATTATGCCATTGGTATCCTAGCGAAAACACTTGAACAGGCCCTAGAAGCTAAAAATCGATTAAAGATAACTTGGAGTACCAGTCAGTCATCGGGATATAATTCCCAAGATAGCTATGCTGAATATGAAATTATTGCCCAACAAAAAGAAAAAGGCAAAGTCGTCAATGAAATAGGCAATGTGGATAAGGCAATGCAATTTTCGGCCAAGATTTATCAATCCGACTTCAAAAATGACTATGTCTACCATGCCCAAATGGAGCCATTGAACGCAGTTGTACAAGTATCCGAAGATATGCAAAGCGCAGAAGTTTGGGTTGGCAGTCAGCAAGGGCCGGACACCAAATTAGGGGTGCCTATAATTCTAGGAATTCCTCCGGAAAAAGTGATTGTACATTTACAATACTTGGGAGGAGGGTTTGGCAGAAGGAGTATGAATGATTTTGTGGAAGAATGTGCCCATTTGGCCAAGGAAATGGCCCCCCTACCCGTAAAGCTGATTTGGACTAGGGAAGATGATGTTAGGTATGGTGCTTACCGACCATTGTCCTTACAACGCTTAAAAGTTAGCACGGATATTACAGGAACCGTCACTGGTTTTTCGCATACCGTTGTGGGTGATGGCGGGAATTTAGTCGCAGGTGGTGTACAAAATGATTATTATGATATCCCCAACCAATTGGCCGATTGGCGCGAAGCTTCGAATGGGATACGCTTAAAACATTGGCGTTCCGTTGGCCATGGCCCCAATAAATTTGCAATAGAATGTATGTTGGATGAAATTGCACACGACCAAGAGGTAGACCCTTTAGCATTAAGGAGAAAATTAATGTCCAAATCTCCCCGTGCCTTGGCCACCTTGGAAAAGTCGGCAGAAATGTCGAACTGGGACGCCCCAACTCAACAAGGAAGGGCAAAAGGTATTTCTTTTGTAGAGCACGGTTCATTGGGAACAGGTATCTGTGAGATTTCTTTGAACAAAAACTCCGGCACTATCAAGGTGCATCACTTTTGGATTGCCTTGGATGCTGGTCTCATTATTCAGCCCGACAACGTAAGGGCGCAAATGGAAGGTGGAATCATCATGGGCATTAGTAGTGTACTTAAAGAACGAATAATCATAAAAGATGGAAGAGTGCAACAATCCAACTTCAATGATTATGAAATATTACGAATGCAAGATATTCCCGATAGTATTGAAACTGCACTTATAGAGTCTACCGAGCATCCAGAAGGTGTCGGTGAAACTGCTACACCCATGGTAGCAGGTGCCATTGCCAATGCTTTTTTAAAACTAACGGGTAAAAAATTAAGACATTTACCTTTTACCCCAGATCGGGTTTTGGAGGTTTTAAATAGTTAAACCAATGGCATCAGTTCGATACTAAACTTTCAGAAATCTATTTATCACTCTTTTCCCCCACAAAGTAGTCGCTCTTATTTTTGAATAGGACATTGAAGGTGGTCAAACTGCCATAAATTCGGGTAATATATTGTTGCAAATCCACCTTTTCTTGGTCATCAAGATTTTTACTGGCATTTATTTTCTGCTCCATCACGCGAATGCGGTCGCGTACCATTACAATTTTATGAAAAAAAATATCAATGGGAATTTCTTTAGTGCTCATTCCGACTTCACCAGGCTCTAAAACGAGAATCCCTCCTTTCCATTTATCAGCAATAGCAACACGTTGGGTAGCATCACTCCACTTTTGAAGGATAGATACCAATGAGCTTTCTACATCAAAAAAACTTACATTGTCTACCTCATTTTCAGCAGATTCAATGACATCAAATTCATCATCCAATTCAATAGTTTCTAGGCCCTTATCCATAAAAGTGACCCAGTACTGCTTTGATGACACATTGGTCACTACACCCTTTCCGAAGTTAGGATGTGAAATTCTAGAACCTATTCCTAATATTTTCATTTGTTTCATTTTAATTTTAAGTGCTAATTTAAATTGTGTTTTGTCCATCTGCAACAGGTCATGGAATTTTCCACATTTTTGGAAACGTTCATTTTTGTCGTCTTGCGTAGTTCACGTACATTTAACGAAGAGATTAATTCGAAACCTCACCGAACCAATATTTCAAAATCATGAAAAACGTATTAATATTGCTTTTATTTTGTTTAGTAGTTTTCTGTGGGTAGGAAAAAAAGAAAGCACAAGAAGCAGAACCTGCTAAATTAAAAGCATTGATACTTGATGGTCAAATAATACCACTAGGGCACCAGAACACCCAATAATGAAAGGTTTACCCAGCAAATGGCTATATACACAGGATGAACTCTATGAACGGATGAGAGGACCCTTTGAAAATGCCACTATTTTGGCAACTGCCTTTGCCGATGTAGAAAAGAATGCTCCACCTTGGGATCCCTCGGTAAAAGGACTTGGACAGCATGTACCGCAACTCATAGCTATTAATTATGGCCAAGGACGGGTGTTTCATTCCACTTTGGGCCATTTTGATTATTCCATGGAATGAACAGGTTTTATAACCACGTTACAACGAGGTGCCGAATGGGCGGCAACAGGAGCAGTTACTCAAGAAGTACCTGCCGATTTTCCCAGTGGGAATACAACAAGTTCCAGAAATTGGAGTAAATAAAATTCCTGTACTATTTTGAAGTTTCGAAGCAACCCTTCTTCCTACGTGTATCGATCAAATAGATTATTCTCCATCCATCGATATCCTTGAATAATTGAAATGAATTGACACCACAGTGATGAAATTCGTCATTTAGCCAGAATTCATAGGGTGTCCATACGTTCGCCATAGCACCATCAATCTGAATGGCATAATCCATCAATCGCTCTTGAAAGCTTATGGAATCGGGTATACTGATTATGGAATTAACCAAGTCATCAAAATTATCCGATTTCAATCGTAGCTTTCCCTCGCTATCCAAGCCTATGGTCTGTAAAATAATATCGGGGCGAACTACTTTTTTCATGACAGTTGAGTCCTTTGCATGGAAAGCTTCAAAAAAATTATCTACGGTCTGTTTTACGGCAATAGTGTCATTGTTTTGGGCCGAAACCACAAAACTTGCCATGCTTATAAAAAAATAGAATAGCTTTCTCATGGTGATACGTTTATGGATATTATTCCTAAATATACTTATTTTACATATCCATACTTTAAGTACTGAGCCGTCTTCAGACGATTTTCTCGTTAAATCTCCTTACTTTTATTCCGCTAAATCGAAAAAATAACTATGTCCACAGCTAAAACAGAGTACAAAAGGATTACCGTGAAATCATTGGTCGATATGAAAAAGAAAGGTGAAAAAATCTCCATGCTAACGGCATATGATTATTCGATGGCTAAAATTGTAGACGCTGCCAATGTCGATGTAATTTTAGTAGGTGATTCTGCCAGTAACGTGATGGCCGGTCATGAGACTACCTTACCCATTACCTTAGATCAAATGATATACCACGCATCCTCGGTTATTAGGGCGGTGGAACGTGCCTTAGTAGTTGTTGATTTGCCTTTCGGCAGTTACCAGAGTGACCCCAAGGAGGCCTTGCGTTCTGCTATTCGTATTATGAAAGAAAGTGGTGCCCATGCCGTTAAATTGGAAGGTGGTGCAGAAATTAAAGAATCCGTCAAACGTATTTTAGCTGCGGGTATTCCGGTAATGGGACATTTAGGGCTTACGCCACAATCCATTTACAAATTCGGAACCTATTCCGTTCGTGCCAAGGAAGGGCAAGAAGCCGAGCAATTGATGGAAGATGCGCACTTGTTGGAAAAGTTGGGATGTTTCGGATTGGTGTTGGAAAAAATACCTGCTAAATTGACCAAAAAAGTTTCTGAAAGTTTAACCATACCTACCATTGGTATTGGTGGTGGTAAATATGCCGACGGACAAGTATTGGTGGTACATGATCTTTTAGGAATGACCCATGAATTCAACCCACGTTTTCTGCGTAGGTATATGAATCTGTATGAGGAAATGGGAAAAGCAATATCCAACTATGTTAGGGATGTGAAGAGTCAGGATTTCCCTAATGATGATGAGCAATACTAATTAAAATAGGCCACCATGAAAAGCAACGGGTACCTTTCTAAAATTTGGATATTAGGCATTGTTTTGTTGACCATAGGTTGTGATCAGGTATCCAAGGAACTAACGCGACAAAAAGTCGAGCCTCGTGAATATATCCCCGTTATAGGACATCATTTCATTCTCACCAATGTTGAGAATACAGGAGC